>CAMHCD010000008.1 GCA_946183545.1 uncultured Clostridia bacterium | reverse complement strand
ATCGACATTTTCTCCGCCCAAAAGTGCGCGGTACTGCAAAAATATCTTGCCAAGGCAGTGGAACTGAATGCATATCAGCTTAAAAATGCCGATTGCACCAAAGACGGAACCTTGACTATTGATGACGCTACCGCCATTCAAAAAATGATTGCCAAATTTGTATAAACGAAAGAAGGATCACCTGTGTTAAAAAGGATAGCTGCGCTGTTGCTCTCTGTTGTATTCATTGTTGCCGCCGTACCCTGCGTGCAGGCGATCACATATACTGAAATCGAACAAAAGGAAGCGAGCACCGCGCAGCACCTTTTAACCTGTCCTGTTCCCAAAGTCAGCTCTATCGGCGGGGAGTGGCTGGTCATCGGGCTGGCGCGAAGCGGTAAGTTGCCGCAGCAGACTTCCGACGGCTACTATGCAAATGTGCAAAGCTACATCAAATCGGTAGGCGGTGCAAAGCTGCACCGCTCCAAATCCACCGAAAACGCCCGTGTTATTTTGGCTCTGACGGCAATCGGAAAAGATCCGCAGAATGTAAACGGCATAAACCTGTTACAGCCGCTTGCGGACTTTGATTTTGTGAAGAAGCAGGGCGTCAACGGTCCTATCTGGACGTTGCTTGCCCTTGACTCCTTCCAATATGAGATCCCCGTTGACAGCAATGTGAAGCGCCAAACCACACGCGAGGGCTTGATAGAGTACATTCTTGACAATCAATGCGCCGATGGCGGATGGGATTTGAACGGAGAAACTGCCGATCCGGATATTACCGGTATGGCTATCCAGGCATTAGCGCCTTATGCTAAGCAAAATGACAATGTAAAAACAGCAGTTCAAAAAGCGCTTGATCTGATGTCATCAATTCAATCGGATGACGGCGATTTTTCTACTATGGGCGAAGTTACTCCGGAAAGCTGTGCTCAAATGATATGCGCGCTCAGCGCCATGCAAATTGACTGCAATACCGACTCCCGATTTATCAAGAAGGAAAACACTGTATTTGACAGCCTTATGCGTTTTTCCGTAGAAAACGGTTTCGCTCATGTTAAGGGCATGGAGTATAACCAAATGTCCACTGAACAAGGCTACTATGCTTTGGCTGCATATTCTCGCATGAAGAATAACAAAGCTTCGCTTTTTGATATGACAGATCTTATTTCAAAGGGAGACGTTAACCAAAGCGGAGCCGCTACAATTTCCGACGCTACTCTGATACAAAAATATATTGCAAAAGCAGTTGCGTTTTCTTTACTGCAACAAAAAACAGCAGATATAAACAAAGACGGCAAAGTGGACATAAATGATGTTACCGCTCTGCAAAAGCAACTCGCCGCATAAGGAGCTGTTATGAAATCCTTTATAAAACGTTATCGAATAGCCTTAATTGCAGCGGTTGTTGCCGTGGTTGTACTGACAATCGCATTTATGATGGGCGGTAATCCGCAGCAGGAGCCTGTTGTCAAAGCATCAGCGCCTCAAAGCTCGGGTTCATATACGACTTCGGAAACGGTAACGCAAGAAGCAACATCGATCGCAACGGAAGCTGTTACACAGCCTGCGACAAATAAAGAATCCAAGCGTTCAAAAACAACTGCAACTACCGCGCCTTCCCGTGCAGGATCTGCTGTTTCTGTGGTTGAAACAAAACCGGCTAATAAAACCGGCAGCAGTAACAGCGCTGTTAAGCAGCAGTCATCTAAAGTCAAGCGCACTATAAATGATAAATACAAAACAGAACCTGTTCCTCAGGGTAAACCCGAACCCGTTGAACCTCAGGAACAAACAACAGCGTCACAAAAAGCTTATGTGACGCTGTCAATATCCTGTTCATCAGTACTGCAAAAGCTTAATAAGCTTGACGAGGATAAGCGCGAAGTGGTACCCGTAGACGGGTGGATCCTTAAGCCAACGAAGGTCGAGATAAATGATGGTGAATCCGTGTTTGACGTTACCAAGCGGGTTTGCATAGAAAAAAAGATACATTTTGAATTTGCATTTACACCGATTTATAATTCTGCTTATATAGAGGGAATCGGTAATCTGTATGAATTTGATTGCGGAAGCGGTTCGGGCTGGATGTATAAGATCGACGATTGGTTTCCGAACTACGGATGCTCTCGTTACGTTTTAAAGGGCGGAGAAACTGTTAAGTGGCTATACACTACCAATATCGGTCAGGATATCGGCGGCGGTTACGGACAATGGAGTGAGGATTGATCATGAACAACGCATTTTCAAAGCTGCACCCTGTTACCATTCTGGTTTTCTTTCTGTTTTCAATCGGTTTTTCAATGTTCTTGATGCAGCCGGTGTGTCTTTGCCTTTCGTTGATGATCGGATTTGCGACGGCAATTTCATTTAACGGAAGAAAAACAGCTGTATTCTCACTTAAGATCCTTCTACCGCTTTTACTGCTTACGACGCTTATCAATCCGGTGTTCAACCATCGTGGCGTTACTATATTAACTTATCTGCCGTGGGGAAATCCTCTTACTTTGGAGTCTGTATTATACGGCGTTGCGGCTGCAGCTTTACTTTGTACCGTTGTGCTTTGGTTCTCATGCTTTCACACGGTAATGACTTCAGATAAACTTGGATACCTGTTTGGCAGGTTAATACCGTCGCTCAGTCTGCTGCTTTCCATGACGCTTAGGTTTGTTCCGAGGTTTACCTCACAATTAAAATCAGTCAGAAAAGCGCAAAAGGCACTCGGCAAGGATATTTCCGACGGAACCCTTGTTCAGCGTATCAGGCACGCGGTAAAGATAATGTCGCTGATGATCAGCATAGCGCTTGAAAACTCCATCGAAACGTCCTTTTCTATGAAAAGTCGCGGCTTTGGCTTAAAGGGAAGAACCTATTTTTCTGTCTTTCATTTTAAAAAAACCGATTTGCTGTTATTAGTTTTGACAGTGATTGAGGCTGTTTGTTTAGCTATACTGTGGTTTACGGGTGCGGTTCATTTTAGTTATTTCCCGTCGATCAAGGGTTGTTCTACAGAACCGTTGACATTGTTGTTTTATATCATATACACTATTTTTCTGCTCACCCCGCTTGTAATAAACTGTATGGAGGATGTTAGATGGAAGCGCTTAACGTCCGCAATCTGAGTTTTTGCTATCCCCAAGCCAAAAACAATACTCTCCAAGATATCAGCTTTACTATTGAACAAGGCGCATTTGTTACCTTATGCGGCATTTCCGGAAGCGGAAAGACTACTTTGTTGCAACATTTAAAGCCTGATTTGACACCTGCAGGGACACAAACAGGTGAGGTGCTGTTTTTCGGACAAGATATAAAATCATTATCGCAACGTGAACGAAGCTCAAAAATCGGCTTTGTTATGCAGTCACCGGACAATCAGATCGTTACAGACAAGGTGTGGCATGAGTTGGCTTTCGGCCTTGAAAGCTTGGGTTATGACAGTAATACTATACGCCGCCGTGTTGCGGAAACGGCTGATTATTTCGGAATCAGCCGCTATTTTGAAAGTGACGTAACAACACTTTCGGGCGGACAGAAGCAATTGTTGAATCTTGCGTCTGTAATGGCAACGCAGCCGGAGCTGTTGATTCTTGACGAGCCCGCCGGTCAGCTTGACCCGATAGCTGCCGCGGATTTCCTTGCCTGCATTGCAAGGATAAACCGTGAGCTGGGCACGACCGTTATTATCACCGAACATCGTTTGGAGGATATCCTGCCGATCAGCAGCAAAGTTCTTGTGATTGAAAACGGCTGTCTGATTGCCGACACAACGCCGCAAAACATCGGAGTTGAATTAAAAAAGAAGGACAGCAGGTTCTTTTCATCATTGCCGACTCCCATGCGCGTTTGGCATGAAGTTGATAAAAACATGAAAGCGAGCTGTCCCGTTACCGTAACTCAGGGTAGGGAATGGCTGAAAGAGTATTTAGATACACATTCGGCACATGAGCTATATCCAGAGCCAGAACATCGATATAAAGATATAGCTGTTGAGCTAAAGAATATTTGTATTCGATATCAAAAAAACTCACCCGATATCCTAAAAGGATTGAATCTAACCGCGCACAGGGGAGAGCTTGTAAGCATTATGGGAAGTAACGGTGCAGGCAAATCAACACTGCTGTCTGTTATCAGCGGTATCGAAACACCATACAGCGGTAAAGTAAAACAGTGCGGAAAATGCCTAATGCTTCCGCAAAACCCACAGATGATACTTACCGGAAAAACCGTGCGCGCATGTTTGTCGGAAGTGTTGGAGGACAGTGGTTATTCTAAATCAGAAATAAAAGCGCACGTCGATAAGATTGCCGTAATGTTTGAATTATCTCAGCTTATGGATCGACATCCGTTTGATTTATCGGGTGGAGAACAACAGAAGGCAGCGCTTGCTATTATTCTATTATTGCAGCCTGATGTGATTCTGCTCGATGAACCCACCAAGGGATTAGATGCAAACAGCAAAACGGTTTTTGCTGATACGCTGCAAACATTGATTCTGTCAGGCGTATGCGTTATCATGGTCAGCCATGATATCGAGTTTTGTGCACAGTACGCGCATACCTGTATGCTGCTGTTCAACGGCGAAATCATCACTTATGACACACCGCGTAAATTCTTTTCATCAAATAGCTTTTATGTAACCTCTGCAAACCGCATGTCGCGCGGTTTGCTCGATGAGGCGGTTACTGCGGAAGATGTTATTTATTGTTGCACAGGAAAAAGGAAGGCCAAACAGCCTCCGAAAAAGCTTCCGGATTTTATAAATAATAAAACCGCATCCGAAATCAAACAAACAAAAAAGACTCCGCTTTATAAACGTTTTTTAGGTTTGGGCGGATTAGCATTGTTGATTCTCGGAACGCTGTGCAATACCGATATAATCCCTTTACCGAGCGGTACGCCGTTTTGGATCAGGCTTGCTTTGATCGCGATACCTGTGGCAATGCTTGCCGCTGCTGTCTGTTCATTGTCAAATGACGAGTCATTTGTTCAAAAACGTAAACCATCCAAACGCACTATAACCGCTGCGGTAATGATTTTACTGCTGATTCCGATAACGCTATTTGTAGGGACCGTATATTTAAACGATCAAAAGTATCTGTTTATTTCTTTGCTTGTATTGATTGAAAGCATGCTTCCGTTTTTCCTGATATTTGAAGGACGTAAACCGCAGGCAAGAGAGCTTGTTATCATAGCAGTAATGTGTGCAATCGCGATCGCAGGGCGCTCTGCGTTCATTATGTTGCCTCAAGTCAAGCCGGTTGTCGCGCTGATAATCATTGCAGGAGCAGCGCTCGGTTCGGAAAGCGGTTTTATTGTCGGAGCGGTTACAATGCTGGTATCTAATATCTACTTTGGACAAGGTGCATGGACGCCGTGGCAGATGTTTGCCGCCGGTATAATCGGTTTTATTTCCGGTTTTATATTCAGAAAAGGGCTGTTTAACTGTAACCGTGCAGTCCTAAGCGTGTACGGCTTTGTCGTGACAATAGTCGTTTATGGCGGTATAATGAACTTTGGCAGTCTTGTTCTGACTCGCGTGCCGATAAATGCTGCATCTCTTGCAGCGTTCTACGCTCAGGGACTGCCTATGGATATCATACATGCGCTTTCTACAATGTTGATTCTGTGGTTCGCCGCCGAGCCTATGCTGAACAAACTGCAGCACGCAAAAACAAAATATAGTATTTTAGTATAAAACGCCGACGGCTTTGATTCCGTCGGCGTTAACTGTTAATATGAAATTATCTCATAACCATCCTCGGTTACAAGCACCTGTATTTCCCACTGAGCAGAGGGCAGACCGTCCTCAGCGTAAATTGTCCAGCCGTTTTCTTCATCAGTGAATATATCGGGCTTGCCCATATTGATCATCGGCTCGATAGTAAAGCAAAAACCGGGCACCATAAGCATTTCCGTGTTTGGCTCTGAAACATAGCTTACCCACGGTTCTTCGTGGAATTCCAATCCGATGCCGTGTCCGCCGACCTCACGCACTACCGAATAGCCGTTGCTTTTTACATATTCGTTGACAGCGTGACCCATATCACCTAAGAATCCCCAAGGCTTAACAGCTTTCAAGCCTTCCTGAAGCGCTTGCTTTGCGACCTCAACCAAACGCTTTTTTTCTTCGCTTACGTTGCCTATACAGAACATGCGCGAGGAATCGGAGTAATATCCGTTAAGATTTGTAGATACATCAACGTTGACGATATCTCCGTCCTTAAGTATGATATCCTCGGAAGGTATACCGTGACACACCTCATCGTTTATCGAAGTGCACACGCTTTTGGGGAAGCCTTCATAATTGAGGGGAGCGGGAATTCCGCCCATTTTTGTGGTTATATCATATACCCAGCGGTCGATCTCGGCAGTAGATATCCCTGCTTTGATGTGCTCAGCCACATAATCAAGTACCGCTATATTGATCTTAGCGCTCTCTTTGATTTTTTCAACCTGTTCTTTTGTCTTAATAATACTGTGATCGGGTACAATGTGTCCTTTAACTTCGTATTCTTCAATACGCTCATCAAAATCGATATGACACTTCTTGTATTTTTTGCCGCTTCCGCACCAGCACGCGTCATTTCTGCCGGGCTTTTTCATATGTCCATCTCCTATAATAGATTCTAATTCGTATTATATCACATAAAAAAAGGTTTAGCAATGGGCGGTTGCACAATTTGCGCCGATGATGTATAATAAAAACACACTTTCGCATACGATATAGCGAGGTGACAGTGTTGATTTACTTGCGTTTACTGACAAAAAAGCAGTTGTTTATTCTCGGCACCATTTTTTCTTTAGCTTTGTTTTCGTTTTTGATGCTGCGTTGTGTCAATAAGATAAGTATTGATACATCTGCTCAAGCTGTAAAGCCATTGCCGCGTGTATTGATCGATCCGGGGCATGGGGGAGAAGACGGCGGCGCAGTTGTGGAAGATACTCTGGAAAAGAACATTAATCTTCCTATATCTCAGGACACAGGCGATTTGCTTCGTTTGTTTGGCTTTGAAGTACAGCTGACACGTACCGAAGACACCGGCTTGTCGGATGAAGGAAAAAACGTTAAGCAACGCAAGATCAACGACATGAAAAAGCGGTTGAAGCTTTATGATTCGTGTGATAATAACGTTATCCTCAGTATCCATCAAAACAAATTCAGCGATACTTCCTCAAACGGAACTCAGGTGTTTTACTCGCCGAATCACAGCCAAAGCAAAATGCTTGCCGATTGTATACAACACGCGGTACAGTCCGGATTGCAGCCGCAAAATCAGCGTCTGCCGAAAAAAGCAGGGAAGAATATCTACCTGTTATCAAATACAAAACAACCGGCTGTGATCGTTGAATGCGGCTTTTTATCGAATAAAAAAGAACGCCGGATGCTGCTTGACGATGCGTATCAAAGAGAGCTGGCGTTTATCATAACAACAGGTTTTTTAGATTTTCAGAATACAGTGTAACAGGATGTGAAAAAATGGCAAAAATAAAAAGTGTATATATTTGCTCGGAGTGTGGTCATGAGTCACCTAAATGGTACGGAAAATGCCCTTCCTGCGGCGAATGGAATACAATGAACGAAGAGATAAAGGATACGTCAAAAGCTGCTCCGTCGGCAAAAACACGCTCTTTTTCAAGCTATTCAAAACCATTTTCGATCGATGAGATCTCTACTGCCGATGAACACCGATATGATACCGGCTGCAAGGAGCTTAACCGCGTACTTGGCGGCGGCATAGTAAAGGGTAGCTTGATTTTGCTCGGAGGCGATCCGGGCATAGGAAAGTCTACCGTATTGATGCAAATATGCCAGTTTATGGGTGATATGCTAAAAATCCTTTATATTTCGGGTGAGGAAAGCAAACGTCAGCTAAAATTGCGCGCCGTTCGCTTAGGTGTTGATTCTCCTAATCTTTTTGTCATGACCGAAACCGATGTTGAGATCATCTGTGAACAAATCAAAAGCGTCAAACCGGATCTGGTGATGATAGACTCTATCCAGACTATGAATCTAACCGAGCTTAGTTCCTCTCCGGGCAGCGTTACACAGGTCAGAGAATGTACAAATATGCTGATGCGCACCGCAAAGGGCTTGGATATCCCTATGTTTGTGGTAGGGCATGTAAACAAGGAAGGTTCCATTGCAGGTCCAAAGGTACTGGAGCATATCGTGGATACTGTATTGCACTTTGAAGGCGACAAGCAAATGTCATGCAGGATACTGCGCGCTGTCAAAAACCGTTTCGGCTCCACAAATGAAATCGGCGTTTTTGAAATGACCGACAAGGGCCTGAAGGAGGTTGAAAACCCGTCTCAGATGATGCTTTCAGGACGTCCAAAAAATGTTTCCGGTACCTGTGTAACTTGTGCTATGGAGGGCTCCCGACCGATCCTTGCCGAAACTCAAGGCTTGGCTACCCAAAGCGGATACGGCAACGCAAGGAGAATGGCTACGGGGTATGATTACAACCGTCTTTCAATGTTGCTTGCCGTGCTTGAAAAACGTGCCGGATACTATTTTTCCAACTGTGATACATACATTAACATCGTCGGTGGTCTGCGTGTGGACGAGCCCGCAATAGATCTTGCTATCGCTATGGCTTTGATCAGCAGCTTAAAGGACACTCCCGTTGATGAAAACGCGGTCGCGTTTGGCGAAATCGGCTTGGCAGGGGAGATCCGCGCTGTTGCACAGGCACAGCTGAGGATCAACGAAGCGGTCAGACTGGGCTTTAAAAAAATCATTTTGCCGTATCATAATCTAAAAAGCGTTAACTGTGAGGAAGCTGAGTTGATCGGAGTCAAAAACATTCGTGACGCATTCGAGGCAATCAGCGGATGAAGCAGCTGATAATGAGCAATCAATTTCCTTGCTTTTGTGACGCACTGGCTTACAGAGGATATATTATTATTCCTACAAAGAATATTGATGAGTTTTATACACCTGAGCGATCTCATGCAGACATGCAGGTTTTAAAAGTCCGCGATAAGGTTTTCACTTTAGATGATTGCCAAAACCAAATATATAGGGAATACCCTAAAAATGTTTTACTTAACTGTTTGTATTTAAATGATAAGCTGTACGGGAATCTAAATGCTGTTGATCCTGTTGTAAAAGATTATTGCAACCAATGCGGAATTGAAATGATTCATGTCGATCAGGGGTATGCGCGTTGTTCAACCTATGTCTTAAATCAAAATGCCGTTATAACCGCCGACACGTCTATTGCAAAAGCTGTCGCTGAAAATGGGGCAGAGGTGCTGAGAATATCGCCGGATCACATTCGTTTGCCTGGTTTTGATTATGGATTCATCGGCGGAGCGGGCTTTTGTGATGACGGCAAGGCGTACTTTTTCGGCGATATATCCTTACATCCGGATTATGATAGGGTAGAGGCTTTTTGCAAGAAACACGGCATACAAATTACGGCATTGTGCAAAACACAGCCCCTGACCGATATCGGCGGGACTGTATTGATTTAGTCTTTTTTGATTTTTGCAAGCGGATTATTATCGGCAGCTTTTTGAAGTTGGTCGTTGCTCAAATGAGTATATATTTCAGTTGTACCGAGATTTTCATGTCCGAGCACTTCCTTTAATACGCGAACGTCGACATTACCATACTGATACATAAGTGTTGCGGCAGTATGACGAAGCTTATGGCAGGAATAACCCTGAGCGTTTAAGCCGATTTTTTCCAGATATTTATATACCATCGCCTGAATGGTTTTTACAGACATTCGGTTATGGTTGCGGCTGATAAACAGAGCATATTTATCCTTAACGCCGTCCACAGGGCGAACTTTCATGTAGTCGTTTACAGCATCTATACTTGCCTTATTTAGATAGACAATGCGCTCTTTATTGCCTTTTCCGAGTACGCGCATTGTGTTGTCACGGCGAATATCGGTATAATTTAAGCCTGCCATCTCGGATACACGCAGACCGCAATTAAGAAAAAGCGTTAGAATAGCGTAATCGCGTTCCTTATATTCACCTTCAACCGCGTTTAAAAGTTCGATACTTTGTTCGAGTGTCAGGTATTTTGGTAAGGATTTCTTATTTTTGGGAGCTTCCAGTTCAGATAAAGGGTTAGAGCTGATCAAATGCTTTTTCTTATGGAGATAATCATAAAAGCCTTTTAAGCTGGAGCATTTTCGCGCACGAGCAGAAGCTTTGTTTTGCCGCTCACGAATCAAATAATTCATGTATTCGTAAGCGTCGGTCAACGTAACCGATTTGACTAAATCCTCGGATATATCATCTATGGGGATCGAATTAAAATCCGAGTCGGAAGGAACGATATTACGGCGCAGCTTCATGTATCTAAAAAAGGTTCTGAGGTCGATGTAGTATTCGTCAACGGTTTTTAGTGATTTGTTTTGGATCGTTTGTTTATAGTATAAATAATCCTTTAAAACCGGGAACGCTTCGTCTTGAAACTTTGATGGCATATTATCACCGTGCTTTCTGTTTATTAAAATGATTATAACATAAAAGAAGGGAGGTATAATTCCTTATTAGAATAATTATACAAAATGAATATTTTGTATAATTGAGGGAAGAGCTGATCACAAATACAGCCAAATCTATATATATTCTCGCTTTATTACATTATTGTAAATCTTCAATTTGCTGTTTTGCCTTTTCTTTTTTGTATTTAACCGTTATAATAGTATTAAAGTTTTTTGTTAAAAGGTTGTGAACGGATGACGGTCAAAACTATATTGAGAAGCAAAAAACTGACAGCTATAATTGTCGGTTGTCTTGCTGCGATTCTTATCGGTACTGTTATATTGACTGTGCACTTTTTTTTCAGGTTTGATTTGAGCACGCAGCTTCCTGTATTTCTTGAAGGACAATATTCCGTGAACGACGGTGATTGGAAAAATATTGATTTAGATCATCCGATTCAGGATAATTTTAAGAAGATCACATTTAAAGGAAAATTTGTCGATGATATCAGGCTTTATAATCAACTTACAATTTCCAGTAAAAATATTTGGTACAGTTTAAAAAACTCTAAAGGAAATACTATTACCGAATACAAATATTATTCTCCTGAAGATACATATAAGTTCTATATGGTAGACAATCATTATGAGGAATTCTTCGGCAAAGAATATTTGGATAAAGAATATTTTTACGAACATTTTTTCGAGTCGAACCCGCTTGCGTCGCGTATGCCGAATACTCCGGGCTATAATGTTTCCGAAACAGATCTTTCTTTAATCCCGCAAGATGATAGAGAATCAGACACATATACATTAGAAGTGATTTATCCATATGAAGGGCGATTTAATGATTTTTCCGACTGTTTCAGTGTTTTATTGAGTGATACAAACGGAAAGTATTTGCAATTCTTTTTTGATACGCTCCCTGTCATTATATTTTTTGTTTTGATTTGCTTTTTCGGAGTGTTCTTCTTCCCTATTGCCAGCCTTATTTTCGGTAAGATCGATTATAAATACCTTGTTTTCGGTATGATGATCTTTTTCTGGGGATTGTTTATGATCGCCCATAACGTCAGCTTTGACTTGAATATGTGGATCACCGATGAATCTGTATGTCTTTTGCTGACTGCAGTTACCAATTACATATTTATATTATCGATCATAATCTATTTAAAATCAAATCTCGGACGAAGTATAACGCGTGCAATTGCCAATTGCGTCGCAATAGGTTTTTTGATTTTGTTAGTAACATTTATTATTCTGCACTTGACAAATGTTATGGATATGCATGCTTCGTTGATTTATATGTTTAATTACACGACGCTTTGTGCTATAATAATGGCAGTGCTGTTGATCGTTGAGATCCATATTAACAGACAGGCGTATTTCACATTGGTGTCATGGATCCCGCTTGCAACTACACTGGTTATTGATGCAGTCAACCATTATTTACATTTTGCGGTGTTTGACTTTTACAACCTTGGTTTAGGTTTAACCATGCTGTATCAGATCATTCGTTTGATACTCGATTTACGCGCTCAGTATAAGGAAACTATACGATATCAACAGATGCAAAAGGAATTGTATGAAGCTAAGGTTTCTGTAATGGTGTCACAAATCCAGCCGCATTTTATGTACAACACGCTGTCATCTATTGCTATGCTGTGCAAAATAGATCCCGATACAGCACACACAGCGACAATAACCTTTGCGCAGTATCTGCGCAGCAATATGGATTCACTTAAACAAACAAAGCTTATTCCGTTTGAACAGGAGCTTGAACATTTAAAGAAGTATCTTTATATTGAAAAGCTAAGATTTGGTAAGAAGCTTAATATTGAGTATGATATCCAGACAACAGATTTTATGCTGCCGCAGTTATCTATTCAACCGCTTGCAGAGAACGCGGTTAAGCATGGCATCAGCAAAAAACGCGGCGGTGGTACACTGACTATAAGCACCAGAGAAACTGAAACGGCGTATGAAATCGAGATCAAGGACGACGGAGTCGGGTTTGACACTGAGGCTCCCAAAAAAGATGACGGTCGTTCGCATATCGGTATGGAGAATATCCGTACTCGACTTAAAGAAATGTGTAATGCCGAAATAATCATAAATAGTAAAATAGGCGAAGGTACCGTTGCGACGGTTGTTCTGCCAAAGGAGGATCAAAACAATGAGAATACTGTGCGTTGACGACGAAGCATTGATGCTGCAAATGCTTGAAATGTCAATTCGAGAGGCAAAGCCGGATGCGGAGATCATAGCATTCGACGAGCCGGAGGATTTGTTGGATGAAGCAAAGCAAAACGGCTGCGACATAGCGTTTTTGGATATACATATGGGCGGTATGTCCGGTGTTGAGCTTGCCAAGGAGCTTAAAGGCGTAAACCCAAAGATGAACATTATATTCGTTACGGGATTCAGCGAATATACCGGCGACGCAATGAAGCTTCATGCCAGCGGATATATTATGAAGCCCGTTACAAAGGAAGCTGTTGAAGAAGAGCTTTCGGACTTGCGCTTCCCCATCGAACCCAAACAAGGCGCAGTACTTAAAGTTCAGTGCTTTGGTAACTTTGACGTTTTTACACCCGACGGAACTCCGGTACACTTTGAACGCAGCCGCTCAAAGGAAATCTTTGCATATCTCGTTCACCGTCACGGCAGCTCATGTACGATCAAGGAAATAGCCGCCGCGTTGTTTGAGGACGAGCCTTATGATAAAAAACAGCAGTCATATATTCAGATTTTGATCCATGCCATGGTCAAAAGTCTTAAGAAAATCAAAGCGGAAAGCGTGATAAACAAAAGCTATAACAGCTTATCGGTTAACGTTAATCTGCTTGACTGCGACTATTATCGTTTTGCGGAGCTTGACGCAGGCGCGGTCAATGCCTATGCAAACGAATATATGAGCCAGTATTACTGGGCAGATTTTATGTTTGAAGATTTTTAAGTTAATATCGTTATTTGTATATGTTTTGTAATACTCTGTTTGATATAATAGAGTTAATCAATAGTAATGGAGGATTAATTATGAATCGACTTAACAACCAACAACAAACCGGAACAAAACAGAAAAAATCTTTTTTCCGTTCTAACCCGGTAATGAACCGCTTAAGCAAGGTCAATGAGTTTGACACCGGAGAAAAAGCAGCAGGATACGGCAGGATCACAATTAAAACCGCGTATTTCCTTTTGATGACTGTCGTAGGTATGTTTGTTTATTTGATTATGAACAGTACGATCTTTGCCTCTCAGCCTCAAACGATAAGCTTTGCGTATAAAAGCTTTGTTTTCAATACCTCAACCATGCAAATCGGCTTCTTTGCAGGCGCGGCAATCATTGCGATCATTACTCAAATTCTTGCAGCGTTTGTCAGAAGTTCCATTCCGGTAACAGGTACGATATACTCTGTATGTCAGGGATTTATTATTTCGTTTATCATATTTACCGTTCTCGGCAATGGCTATTCATATTTAGGCCTTTTGGCGCTGTTGATCACCATCGTAGTAGTATTCAGCATGGCTTTGCTCTATACGAAGGGCATTATTAAGCCGAATAAAAAATTCCATATGATAGTTATTACCTTGTTTGCTTCTATGATAGGTATTTCAATTATCAGCTTTTTCGGTTATCTGATTCCGCTGACAAGACCTTTTGTAGCCGCAATCATGGGCAACTTCTGGATTTCTATCGGACTGACTGTTATTTCCATTATTCTGGCTTGCCTCTTCCTCATCTCGGACTTTGCTATGATCGATTATGTTGTCGAGAATAAAATGCCTGCAAAATATGAGTGGATGGCGTCGTTTGGACTTGCCTTCACCGTGCTTTGGATCTATGTAAAGATTCTTGACCTGCTTATTCAGATCGTCGGCAACAGTAAAAGATGACGCTATAAAAAAGAGCTATCCGTTTTTTAGGCGGATAGCTCTTAGTTTTTTATTGTTCAGTTAATGATTTGAATTCCGAAAAATCAAAGGTCGCAAAATAATCCTGAGGAGTTTCTGCACGGCGGATCAGCTTGTGGGAGCCGTCCTCACACAACAAAACCTCTGCGCTGCGAAGCTTTCCGTTGTAGTTGTAGCCCATCGAAAAGCCGTGAGCGCCTGCATCGTGAATATAAATAATATCCCCTATCTCGATTTTCGGCAGCATCCTGTCAATAGCGAATTTGTCATTGTTTTCACAAAGTCCGCCTGTTACGTCATACTTATGATCGCATGGGGCGTTTTCTTTGCCTAAAACCGTGATGTGATGGTACGAACCGTACATAGCAGGGCGCATAAGGTTTGCCGCGCAAGCGTCAACACCTATGTATTCCTTGTAGATATGTTTTTCATGAATAGCGGTAGTTACCAGCGCGCCAAAGGGAGCGAGCATATATCTTCCGAGCTCGGTATAGATCTCAACATCCCCCATTCCCTGCGGAACGAGGATCTCCTCAAACTTTTTACGAACGCCTTCGCCGATAATACTGATATCATTTTTCGGATCCTCGGGTCTGTAATCAACGCCAATACCGCCCGAAAGGTTTACGAACTTGATATGCACTCCTGTCTTTTGGTGGAGCCTTACCGCAAGGTTGAACAGTATTCCTGCAAGCTCAGGATAATACGCATTGGAAACGGTGTTTGAAGCTAAAAACGCGTGGATACCGAATTCCTCAGCCCCTGCTTCTTTAAGCTCCAAAAACGCCTGTACCATTTGTTCCTTGGTCATACCGTATTTGGAATCGCCCGGGGTATCCATTACCTGAACGCCGTCTTCGCTTGCAGAAAGCTCAAACACGCCGCCGGGATTATAACGACAGCAAATTATCTTGGGAACGCCGCAAACCTTTTTGATGAACTCAACATGAGTATAATCATCTAAATTGATATTAGCGCCTAATTCGTATGCTTTTTGCATATCTTCAACCGGAGTTACGTTGGAGCTGAACATGATCTCGCTGCCGGTGATGCCGCACGCCTCACAAAGCTGCAACTCCGTTAAGGAGGAGCAGTCCATGCCGCAGCCTTCCTCCTGCAAAATCTTCATCAAATACGGATTCGGCGTTGCCTTTACCGCAAAATATTCCTTAAAACCCTTGTTCCAGCTAAAAGCTTTTTTTAATGCTCTTGCGTTTTCTCTGATACCTTTTTCATCGTAGACATGGAATGGCGTCGGGATATCCTGAATAATATCCTGAGCCTGCTCTAACGAGATAAACGGTCTTTTTTCCATCTTTTACTCCCCTATTTCCTTATTATACTCCTCAATATACTCTTCGATAACGTCCTTTACGTCATCTAAACCCTCGCCGCTGACAGCCGAAAACGGGATCAACTGCACACCTTCAAACTCGGACAGCTCGTCAAGTACCTCGTCGATTCGTTTTTCGTAAGCAGTCTTTTTAAGCTTGTCTTTTTTTGTCAGTACAATTACAAACGGCGCGTTGCAATTATACAGGAACCTGATCATATCGTAATCATCCTTTGTGGGCTTATGGCGGATGTCGATAATCTGAATGATCAGGGCGATATGTCTTTGGTCGGAAAAGTATCCCTCAACCAAAGCAGCCCAACGCTGTTTTTCGGTTTTGGAAACCTTGGCATAGCCGTATCCGGGCAAGTCTACCATACGGAAATCTTGTAAACGGTAAAAATTTACCGTTGCGGTTTTGCCCGGCTGAGCGCTGACTCTGGCAAGCGCTTTGCGCTGAACAAGCTTGTTTATTAAAGAGGACTTTCCCACATTTGAATGACCCGAAAAAACCACCTCGGGCATATCGGACGCGGGAAGCTGCTTTACAGTGCCAGCAGCAAATTCAAAGTTAACTTCATTAAAATTCATAGCGTCCTCCCCTACTGTCTTATTCCGGCTGTAGTAGGAGCGGCTTTTGACGACGGCATTTTATTGTTCCAAGCGCGCTCAGTTACCGAAATAGGATCCACAACAGCGCGCAGAAGAACTTCGCTGAAGCTCTCCACAGGAATAAAGCTCACATGATCTTTTACAGCAGGATCCAGCTCCGAAATATCCGGTTCGTTTGCCTTTGGAATAAGCACGGTATGTATTTTATGCTTATATGCCGCCATGCTTTTCTCTTTTAAGCCGCCTATTGCAAGAACCTTGCCTCTGAGGGTAATTTCACCTGTCATGGCAATATCGTGTCTGACGGGCTTTAAAGACAAAGCGGAATAGATGGCGGTAGCCATAGTGATACCGGCAGAAGGGCCGTCCTTGGGAACAGCGCCCTCAGGTGCATGCAAATGGATATCCTTAGTTTTGTAAAAGTCAGGATCGATACCAAGTACGTCGGAATGACTGCGTATGCAGGTGATAGCGGTTTTTGCGCTTTCCTTCATAACGTCTCCGAGTGAACCGGTCAGCTCGATTTTGCCGGTTCCGTCCATCACAGCGACTTCTATCGGAAGCAGCTCACCGCCCGCAGAAGTCCATGCCAAGCCGTTTACAACGCCGATCTCATCGGTTTTATTCAATTGCTCGGGAAGGTATTTTTTGTTTCCGAGCAGTTCTTCTACCATTTTGTCGTCGATCTTAAACAGCTCTTCGCCCTGTTCTATCTTCTTGACCGCGCATTTGCGCATTACTGACGCGATCAACCGCTCCAAGGTACGTACACCTGATTCACGAGTGTAATAATCTATTAATGCATGAAGTGCCTTTTGAGTGAATTTTAATTCTTTAGAAGAAAATCCATTAAGCGCCAACTGCTTGGGAACAAGATGTTTTTTGGCAATATGAAACTTCTCTTCCCTTGTATAGCTGTTTAACTCTATGATCTCCATTCGATCGCGAAGCGGCGCGGGAATTGAGCCTAAATCGTTGGCTGTTGTGATAAACATTACATCTGACAGGTCAAAAGGAATGTCGATATAATGGTCAACGAATTTATTGTTTTGCTCGCTGTCAAGTACCTCCAAAAGCGCCGAAGTCGGATCGCCCTTATAATCGGCGGATAGCTTATCGATTTCATCCAAAATCAGGAGCGGATTATTTGTACCGGCGTTTTGGATGGCGGTGATGATCCTTCCGGGAATGGAGCCGATATATGTACGTCTGTGTCCGCGGATCTCGGCTTCATCCTTTACGCCGCCCAGGGCGATTCGCTGGCTTTTTCTTCCTATAGCTTTTGCAATAGATTGCGCTATAGAGGTTTTACCTACGCCCGGAGGGCCTACAAAGCAAATAATCTGTCCCTTTTGTTTGTCGCTGAGCAGCTTGACCGCTAACTGTTCAATGATCCTTTCCTTGATTTTTTCCAAACCATAGTGAGTTTTATCAAGCTCACGCCGGATCTTAGGAATAACGATTTTTTCTTTATCAGATGTATTCCAAGGCAAATCAAGTACGGTATCAAGATAGGTGCGGATCACAGACGCTTCCTGACTGCCAAAAGGCATTTTCATGAGCTTTCGGCATTCCTTGAACAGCGCTTCCTCTGATTTTTCATCAAGGTGCAGTTCTTCAATGCGTACAGCGTAGTCCTCCGCTTCCTGCTGAGGGTTGTCCTCCTCCCCCAGCTCTTCTTCGATAATATGCTTTTGCTCACGCAAAAAATACTCGCGCTGATTATCATCAATGCGCATTTTTGCGCGGCGTGAGATCTCATCCTCGATCTTGAGTATGTAGTTTTCGTTTGTCAACACATCGAGCAGCGCTTCAAGTCGCTCAGTTTGAGGAAGGATCTCCAGTATGGTCTGCTTAATATTGTAATCAAGCATTATGTTTGATGTGATGAAGTCCGCCAATTCGCCGGGGTATTTGCATAATGCGACCTTAAAAATAATATCGGGAGGCATTTTTGGCGCGATCTCCATGTATTTTTCAAACTCGTTGCGCACAGCGCGAATAAGCGCCGAATCACGCGCGGTCAAGTGGTTTTTCTCCTCTGCCATTGGCTCAACTTCCGCCATAAGGCATTTTTCGTCATATACGGGAGAAACTATCCTTGCGCGGTATTTGCCTTCAATAACTATACGTGTAGAATTATCTGGCTGTCTTAATACCTGTACCACCTTGGCAATAACGCCGGTTTTATACAAATCTATCAGCTTAGGCTCGTTGCTGGAGGCATCCTTTTGCGCAGCAAGGAAAATAAGCTGATCCTGTTTCATCGCTTTATTAATAGCAGTAATGCTTTTTTGTCTTCCCACGTCAAAATGAATAAGCGACTTGGGAAATACAACAAGACCGCGTAAAGGCAGAACAGGAACAATAAGGGTGTTTTCGTTATTATTATCCATATTCCCATCCTTTCTGAAATAATAAGGGCAATACTGCAAAACGGCATAAGCCGGTATGCAGTATTGCCTTACAAGCAGTATACAACTTACCGCTTAATTGATTTTAAGAGGCTGAGCTGCGTTTGGAACGCTTGCCCGTTTCTTTTTTTGGTAAAGGAAGCGAAAACGACGGTTTTTCTTTTTTGCGGGTTATTTGCGGCTGAACACCGTCAGTTACAACTTCCTTGGTAATAATTATCTTTTCGATGCTGTTGTCGGAGGGCGTTTCAAACATCAGATCTGTCAAAATGTCCTCCATGATGCCGCGCAATCCGCGGGCGCCGGTTTGCTGTTCCTGCGCCTTTTGGGCAATTGCTTCCAACGCTTCATCTTCAAAATACAATTCAACATCATCCAGCTCAAACAGCTTTTTATACTGCTGAACGATTGAGTTTTTAGGAACAGTCAAAATCTTGACAAGAGCCTCGGTATCTAATCCGCTCAATGCGGTGATAACCGGCAGTCTGCCGATAAGCTCCGGAATTATTCCGAATTTGACAAGATCGTGAGCGGTTACATCCTTCATCCATTCGGTTTCATCGAGTTCGGCCTTTGACTGAACGAGTGACTCAAAACCGATAACTGAATTGCCCTTGCGCCTTTCAACGATTTTTTCCAAACCGTCAAAGGCGCCACCGCAAATAAACAGGATGTTCTTTGTATCGATCTGCAAAAACTCCTGCTGCGGATGCTTTCTTCCGCCCTGCGGAGGAACGTTTGCTACAGTGCCTTCCACGATTTTTAGCAAAGCCTGCTGTACGCCCTCGCCGCTGACGTCGCGGGTAATTGAGGGATTTTCGGATTTCCTTGCGATTTTATCGATTTCATCGATGTAGATTATGCCGCGCTCGGCGCGTTCAATGTCATAATCCGCCGCCTGAATCAGCTTTAGCAGAATGTTTTCAACATCCTCGCCCACGTAACCGGCCTCGGTCAAGGTAGTAGCGTCGGCAATAGCAAACGGTACGTCCAATGCCTTTGCCAGTGTTTGCGCCAAAAGTGTTTTACCAACACCTGTAGGACCGAGAAGCAAAACGTTACTCTTTGCAAAATCAATGCTGTCGTCATTGGCGTAAGCACGTTTATAGTGATTATAAACCGCAACGCTGAGAGTTACTTTTGCATGATCCTGACCGATTACATATTCATCAAGGATAGCCTTGATCTCCTTTGGCTTCAAAAGTGAGGCAATGGATTCATCAGGATCAGAGGGCGCAACGTTATTGTTGAAATTGCCGCTTTTTTCGCGTTCGATCTCACCTGACTGTTCAAGGATGTTCATACATAGATTTACGCAGCGGTCACATATATACGCGCCGTTGCCTGCGATAAGACGAAGCACCATATCCTGCGGCTTACCGCAGAAAGAGCAATAAATCTCCTTGTCAGAATTCTTGTTAGCCATTGCCTTTCCTCACTTATCTTTTGTCAATAACCTTATCTATCAAACCGTATTCCAATGCCTGCTGCGCAGTCATAAAATTGTCGCGTTCGGTGTCGTTCTTTACGACATCCAGCGGTTTACCCGTGTTTTCGGATAAGATCCGGTTTAAACGCTCCTTGGTGTCAAGCATATATTTGGTATGGATCTCCATATCAGTAGCCTGACCCTTGTAGCCTCCCAAGGGCTGATGGATCATGATTGTGCTGTTAGGAAGCGCAAGGCGCTTGCCCTTTGTACCGGCAGAGAGCAAGAATGCTCCCATGCTTGCCGCCATACCCATACAGATGGTAGATACATCGCATTTGATGTACTGCATCGTGTCGTAGATCGCGAGGCCGTCCGTTACGCTGCCGCCGGGGCTGTTGATATAAAGACTGATATCCTTTGTAGGATCCTGACTTTCAAGATACAACAGCTGAGCTACGACAACGCTTGCAGTGGCGCTGTTTACTTCATCGTGCAGCATAATGATTCTGTCGTTTAACAGCCTTGAATATATATCGTAGGAACGCTCGCCGCGATTGGTTTGCTCTACAACATAAGGTACCAATGCCATAACATCATAACCTTTCTTAGTTTATTATTTCAAATACCTTTGAATTATGCAAATTATTTTATATTTGCAGTGCTCTTTACCAAATCAAGAGCCTTCTGTACTCTTACGTCCTCGCTAAGTGACTCGGCGGGAACAGCAGCCTTGACCTTGTCAACGTCCATCTTATAGGCTTCTGCCATCTTGGTGTATTCATCTTCCAAATCGGTCTCGGTAACTTCGATATTCTCTTTATTGGCGATAGTCTCTAATGCAAGTCTGAGCTTTACTCTCTTTTCTGCGTCGGCTCTGTACATATCCTTGAGAGCGTCACTGTCCATGCCCATGTACTGCATGTAGGTTTTCATATCCATACCCTGTGAACGCAGACGCATCTCAAAATCTCTTACCATGTCATTGACCTGGTTTTCGTACATTGCCTCGGGGATCTCGCCCTCAAGCAATTCGATCAGTTTGTCTGAGATTTGATTGTCAACATCCTTCTCCGCCTCGTCCTTTAAACGTGCGGCAACGGTTTCTTTGAGCTCTTCCTTGTACTCGTCAAGGGTCTCCTTGTCTGATACGTCCTGAACGAACTCATCGTCAACCTCGGGGAGCTCCTTTGCTTTGATCTCATGAAGCTTGATTTTAAACTCTGCATCCTTGCCCATGAGCTCTTCAGCCTGATAATCATCGGGGAATTTAACGTTGATGCTGAATTCCTCGCCGACACTGTGACCGACTACCTGCTCCTCAAAGCCGGGGATAAAGTTGCCGGAACCCAAGGAGAGGCTGTAGCCCTCTGCCTTGCCGCCCTCAAAGGGTACGCCGTCAACAAAGCCTTCAAAGTCGATAACAGCAGTATCGCCGTTTTCGCAGGCTCTGTCTTCTACAGTTACCATTCTGGAATTGCGCTCTCTGACCTGCTCGATCTCCTTGTCGATCAGCTCGTCGGTTACTTCGGTAGATTTCTTTTCTATCTCAAGTCCTCTGTAATCGTTGATCTCCATTGTGGGTTCTACAACAACGGACGCCTTAAAGGTGAATCCGTCTTTGCCTGCCTCCAGAGCTTCGAGCGATTCAACAGCAACGATCTTAACGTCAGCTTCCTTTGCTGCTTCATAAAGCGCGTCGGGATAGCAATCCTGCATAGCGTCATCATAGAATACTTCTTCTCCGTACATTTTTTCGATGATCCTTCTGGGAGCCTTGCCCTTTCTGAATCCGGTAACATTGATCTTTTTTACCTGCTTTTTATATACAGCGTTGATAGCTTTATCAAAGGTCTCACCGTCAACAGATACGGTGAGTTCATATGAATTTGCTTCCTCTTTTTTTGTGCATTCTTTCAGTGCCATTTTGAATTCCTCCAAGTTATAGATAGTTTATAAAATATATCGATTTATTATAACACATCCGGTGTATTAAATCAAGTTATCTAACCAAAACAGGCATAAATCCTACTTTATCGCAAGAAATCAAGTGAAAATTTATACCTTTATACTCACCCTCGCAAGCGAGCTTAAAGTTTTTCTTGCCGTGTATGTGTCCGTAGTAACAATTCCTGATATTATACTCCAGTAATACGTCCATGATCTCTTTACATTCAATGCCGCGGTAGTAAGGCGGATAGTGAAGAAAAACTACCGGTTCAAGACCTGTCTTAACCGCCTGATCAAGACTCATTCTAAGCCTGCCTACCTCTCGGTTGAGCACCTTGATATCCTCGGGTGTATCGTTTTCCAAAAACCAACCGCGTGTTCCGCAAAGTACATATTCGCCGCAGACATATGCGTTGTTGAACAAAACAAAGATAGAAGTTAAACCGTTGTTCTCCAAAAAAGCGTCAATTTTGCTTTTGGTTCCCCACCAATAGTCATGATTTCCCTTCAAAAGGATTTTTTTACCGGGAAGATCATGAATAAACTTAAAATCGGTGTAGGTTTCCTCAAGCTTCATTGCCCAGGAAATATCTCCTGCGATCACCACGGTGTCGTCATTGCGGACAAGCTTATGCCAGTTTTCGGAAAGTCTGTCCACATAATCGTTCCAACCTGCAAAAATATCCATCGGCTTATCCTCGCCTAAGGATAAATGCAGATCAGCTATAGCAAACAGCGACATTACTTAATTGACAACGCGCCGAGAACATAGTCCTGCATTTCATCAGCCTTTATAACATCGGAGAAACGCGAGGTCTTATCCTTTAATCCTGCGAGCGGAGCAGGAACGTCTACGCCGGTCAATGCGTTAAGCTTATCTACGATCTCAAACTCACTGGCAGGCAACTCAGCGTCGGGAGCAACAGCCTCCAAAACAGCCTTTGAGAACTTATAGGGGCTTGCCGTGGATGCGATAACGGCAGGAGTATTGTCACCCGTAGCGTCAACATACTGCTCATAAACGTTAACAGCAACAGCGGTGTGAGTATCGCAAAGGTAATTCTTTTCCGCGTAAAGCTTTTGGATGGTCGCCTTAGTCCGGGTATCATCACAGAAACCGCCGTAGAATTTTTCAGTTACAACCGCCTTAACATCGTCGCTGACTTCGTACTTGCCTTCGGTTTTCAGCGCGGTCATCCAGTCACGGACTACGGTATCGTCATTGCCGCAGATCATGTAAAGCAAACGCTCGAGATTACTGGAAACAAGAATATCCATAGAAGGCGAAATAGTGGTATAGAACTGTCTGTTTTTATCATAAACGCCTGTTTTGATGAAATCTGTCAGAACGTTGTTTGCGTTGGAAGCGCAGATAAACTTATTTACGGGCAGTCCCATCAGGCTTGCGTAGTAGGAAGCAAGAATGTTACCGAAATTACCGGTCGGAACTACAACGTTGATTTTATCGCCGAAAGCGATTTTGCCGTCGTTTACCATATCGCAGTAAGCGGAGATATAGTATACGATCTGCGGAAGGAGTCTGCCCCAGTTAATGGAGTTTGCGGAAGAGAACAGCATGTTGTTTTCTTCCAGCTTATCCGAAACTTCGGTTGTGGTGAAGATCTTTTTTACGCCGGTTTGCGCATCGTCAAAATTGCCCTCGATAGCGCAGACCTTTACGTTTGCGCCCTCCTGAGTGTTCATCTGATGCTTTTGCATGGGGCTTACGCCGTTAACGGGATAGAAAACGATGATTTTTGTATGCTCAACATCCTTAAATCCCTCCAGCGCAGCCTTGCCTGTATCGCCCGAGGTAGCTACAAGGATAACCGCGTCCTTGCCGTCGCAGGTCTTTTTAAGTGATTTGGTAAGTAAATGCGGCAGGATCTGAAGCGCCATATCCTTAAAAGCGCAAGTGGGACCGTGCCACAGCTCCAAAATATTAAGGGATTTGCCGTTTAAAGACGTGTACGTCATCGGTGCCGGATTATCGCCGCCGAACTTCTGAGCTGTATATGCTTTTGTGACGCAATCATCAATTTCCTCGGCTGTAAAATCGGTGAGGAAGTCGGAAAACACTTTTTTTGCTCTGCCTTTGTAGTCTTCCTGTAAAAGCGACTTGAAATCTGCTTCACTGTAATGCGGGATTTCCTGCGGAACGAACAATCCTCCGTCCTTGGAGATACCCTGTGAAATTGCCTGTGCAGCAGATACTACTGCAGTTTTATCCTGTGTGCTGTTATATAACATAAAATCATCCTTTCTACTGCTTTAAACATCATTTTATTTTACTACATTATTCAGCGATTGTCAAAGTTTTCAAAGAATTTCAGCGCATTTTCGTAAAAAATCTTTTTTATTAGGGCTTCGCTGTAATGATGTTGAAGGAATTGTTCATATATCTTGTCATAAATCATGGAGTTTTTGATATCCTTGGGGAGTGTGCCGCCGTCAAAGTCGCTGCCAAAGCACAGCACATCCTCACCGCCGACAGAAAGAAAATGATCCGCGTGACGGAGGATATCCTCTATACTTGCATCTTCCGGCTCTCGGTTTAAAAACGCGTTGTGAAAATTCAGTCCTACCAAACCGCCGCACTGTTTGATATAAGCAAATTGTTCATCCGTCAGATTGCGCGGATGAGGAGTAACAGCGTACGAGTTGGAATGAGAAGCGACGATCGGGCGTTTTGCGCGTGAAGCAACGTCATAAAAGAGAGCCTGCGACGCGTGCGAAATGTCCGCGATTATCCCGCAGCGTTCCATCTCTGACAGCACTTGCTTACCAAAAGCTGTCAATCCCTTTGGATCGTGTGCCTCTACCCCATCGCCTACAGCATTTGACGCGTTCCATGTTAGGGTCATCATTCGCACACCAAGCTCGGCAAAACGATTCACATTATCAAGCTTGCCGTTGAGCGCAGAACTGTTTTCTACGGTAAAATATGCAGTTTTGGAATTACCGAAAAACGCTTCTCTAACATCATTGCCCGGTTGCAGCAAACCGATATTCAATTCATTGCACGAAGTACGCAGATCATCAGAGGCTTTTAAGAACAGCCTTTCAGCCTGCTCTCCGGATAAATCGTCCGGCAGCCAAATTGCATAACACTGAAGCTTACAGGAGTCAGGTTCATCAATTATCCTAACCTCATTAGACGGATCATTTAGCGGTATATTGTGCGCAGACAGCTTGTACAGCGTATCGCAGTGCAGGTCAATAATACGAATCATAATCACTCCGTTCAAAAGCGTTTTTGATGTAGTTTATTTTATTGAGCTTTAAGGTGCCGGCATCAACATACACTTCGCACACATCAAAACGCATATAGGTTTGAAGCTTATGTTCGGCGATGTATAACGCGGCGGTTTTTATGATCTTGCGCTGTTTTCCGAGGTTTACTGCCTCATAAGGTTGTGTGAGCGGATTACAATGGCGTGTTTTGACTTCAACAAACACTAAATAATCATGACGCTTTGCGATTATATCAATTTCTCCGATCTTTTTTCGATAATTTCGCTCAATGATTTTATATCCGTGTTTATTTAAGTATTTTACAGCGTAATCTTCGCCTATGTCTCCTGTTTGTTTTTTGGAAAAAATGCTCATTTTAATATCTTTTTTAAAAAGCTCTGGCGATGGTACGGACACGGGCCATAGGTTCTGAGAGCTTCAACATGAACCTTTGTTCCGTAGCCCTTATGCTTGTCAAAGCCGTACACAGGGTATTCCTCTGCATACTTATACAGAAGCCGGTCTCTGGAAACCTTTGCCAAAATTGAGGCGCACGCGATCGACATGGATTTTGCGTCTCCCTTGACGATACACTCGCTGTCTATTATAAGATCAGGAAGACGGTTGCCGTCGATCATAGCGTAATCCGCAGGAACATCCAAGCCCTCCACCGCGCGTTTCATCGCAAGCATAGTAGCGTTTAAGATGTTGAGTGCTTCTATTTCGGCAACGTCGGCATACGCTATAGAATATGAGATCGCAGTTTCCTTTATTACCTCAAACAACGCCTCGCGTTTCTTTTCGCTTAGCTTCTTTGAGTCATTGACTCCTTCTATTACAGTTCCGTGCGGAAGTATGACAGCAGCAGCACACACCGGACCTGCAAGGGGTCCTCTGCCGGCTTCGTCTACGCCGCAAATGCTATTATAGCCCTTCTCCATGGCTTGTTGTTCATATTCTAACCAGTTCATTTCAAATCTCCGTAAGGCATTTCAACAGTGATTCTTCCCAGCTTTGCCGCTCTGAATTCATCAAGAAGCATGATTGCAGCGCGTTCGGTATTGACCGCTCCGCCGGACATCAGCATGCCGCGTTTTTTCCCGATAAGATGTAACAAATCATAGGAATCCATCGTATCCCAAGCTTCGTCCTCAAGCTTGAAGCGAGCTATGAATTCAGCAGGTTTTAGCTGCTTTAGAAAATCAAGCAGGCGTACCGCAAGAAGCTCGATATCGATAACCTGATCCTTTACAGCGCCGGTAAACGCCAAATGCTCGCCGACTATTTTGTCGTCGAACTTAGGCCACAACACGCCCGGCGTATCGAGCATCTCCAAATTTTTGCTGATAGTGAACCACTGATTTCCGCGCGTAACTCCGGGTCTGTCCTCGACCTTTGCTCGCGTTTGCTTTGAAATACGGTTAATGAACGAGGATTTTCCGACA
>CAMHCD010000007.1 GCA_946183545.1 uncultured Clostridia bacterium | reverse complement strand
CTGGCAGTCAAGAGGTCACGGGTTCGAGCCCCGTTATCTCCACCAGAAAAGCCTTGCTTATGCAAGGCTCTTTTTTCATCAAATATATCGACAGTTCGTTTGCGCCATCCTGTCGTAAAACAAAACCAGGGCATCCAAGCGTTATACACGCTTTGTTTTTATTGCGATTTTTGGATGCGTCTGCCTTTTGGCAGGCGTTTTTTTGAGGGTGATATCATGTATGGTTTAAAAACCTCGGCAGCGTTTGACAGCGCGCATTTTTTAAAGGATTATAATGGTAAATGTGCTAATATTCACGGTCACCGGTGGGTGATAGAGGCTGAGATATCAGGGGAAGAATTACAAAACGACGGCGAAAAATGTGGCATGCTGTTGGATTTTTCTGACTTTAAGGCTTCACTTAAATCGTTGGCTGATGAATTTGACCATGCTTTGATCATCGAGATTAATTCTCTTAAAGAAAATACACTTAATGCACTAAAAGTTGAGGGATTTCGCGTGATAGAGGTTCCTTTCCGTCCCACTGCGGAGAATTTTGCAAGGTATTTTTATCAAAGGCTTTCTTCAAACCGATTGCCGGTGAGTGTGGTTACAGTTTATGAAACGCCGCAGAATTGCGCATGTTACAAGGAGAATGACTGATGCTTCCTGTTGTTGAAAAATTTGTAAGTATTAACGGAGAGGGTGCGCACGCAGGTGAGCTTGCTGCATTTATCCGCTTTTACGGATGTAATCTAAGCTGCTCATACTGCGATACAAGATGGGCTAACCGTCCCGACTCGACAGCAAAGCTGGAAACTGTTCAGCATTTGAGTGATTGGGTCATCGCAAAGGGCATTAATAATGTTACCCTTACCGGTGGGGAGCCGCTTCTGCACGACGAAATCTCTGATTTGATCGCTGTTTTGTCCGCAAAGGGACTTCGTGTTGAGATAGAAACAAACGGCAGCGTTGCTTTGGATTCCTTTGCTTCTATGCCGAACCGTCCTGTTTTTACGATGGATTACAAGCTTCCGTCAAGCAATATGGAAATGTTTATGCAGCGCGACAATTTTGCTTTGCTTAAGCAGGGTGATACAGTCAAGTTTGTAGCCGGCAGCGAGGAAGACCTTGAAACCGCGCTCGATGTTATCGATCACTATGATTTAACTTCACGTTGTCATGTTTATTTCAGCCCGGTTTTCGGAAAGATCAAACCCTCATCAATTGTGGATTTTATGATCGATCACAGATTGAACGGCGTACGTTTGCAGCTGCAGCTACATAAATATATTTGGGAACCCGGAAGAAGAGGTGTATGATATGGATACAAAAGCAATAGAAGAGCATGTCCTCGGAATACTTAAGGCGATAGGAGAGGATCCCGAACGTGAAGGTCTGCGCGAAACACCTCAGCGCGTCGCGCAGATGCTTGAAGAGCTGTTGGAGGGCATTGCTTACTCTAACCATGATATCGCTCAGATGTTCGGTAAAACCTTTACCAATGAGTGTGAATACGACTCGGAGAACGCTGTTGTGATGAAGGATATCACCGTATTCAGTTTTTGTGAGCACCATATGGCGTTGATGTATGATATGAAGGTCAACGTTGCGTATGTTCCGCGCGACAAGGTTTTGGGTCTCAGCAAGATCGCTCGTATCTGTGATATGGCGGCAAAACGTTTGCAGCTTCAAGAGCGTTTGGGACAGGATATCGCTTCTATTGTAGCCGAAGCTGCGGATACTCCAGACGTAGCCGTTGCTATCAGTGGCTGTCATAGCTGTATGACTGCACGTGGGATCCGCAACACATCCTCAAAGACGATCACTACGACCTTCAGGGGTTCATTTAAAAACAACGCTCAGCTTCAACAATTAGTTGATTTTGAACAGAGGTAAAGTATGAAAGCTCTTGTATTATTCAGCGGCGGTGTGGACAGTACCACCTGCCTTGCAATGACGGTCAAGCGTTACGGTGCAGAGAATGTCATTGCGCTTTCTGTCAGCTACGGGCAGAAGCATATAAAAGAGATAAAAGCTGCAAGGTCAATAGCGCAATACTACGGCGTAAAGCATTTGCAGCTTGATTTGGCATCGATTTTTGAGGGCTCGGACTGTTCTCTGCTTCAGGGGTCGGATTCTGAGATCCCCAAGGAAAGCTATGCGCAGCAGCTGACAAAAACCGACGGCGCACCGGTATCGACCTATGTGCCGTTTCGTAACGGATTGTTCCTTGCGACCGCAGCGAGCGTAGCTCTTTCTAACGGCTGCGGTGTTATCTATTACGGAGCTCACAGTGATGACGCAGCAGGAAACGCCTATCCCGATTGCAGCCAAAGCTTTAATAATGCCATCAATGAAGCTATTTATATAGGAAGCGGAAAACAACTCAGAGTCGAAGCGCCGTTTGTGGGATTGACAAAGGCGGACGTTGTAAGGCGCGGTCTTGAATTGAACGTGCCGTATGAGCTGACATGGAGCTGCTACGAAGGCGGCGAAAAGCCCTGCGGAGTTTGCGGTACCTGCCGTGACAGAATGGCGGCTTTTGAAGCCAACGGAGTAACCGACCCGATTATGAAGGAGAGTAATCAATGACAGGCAGAACTAATCAGGAAACAGGCAGTATATCTCTGTTAGGCAATCAGCATACCGAATATAAAAGTGACTACGCTCCCGATGTATTAGAGGTTTTTCCAAATAAACATCCTGATAACGATTATTTTGTTAAATTCAATTGCCCGGAATTTACAAGCTTATGTCCGATAACCGGTCAGCCTGATTTTGCGCATATATACATCTCATATATTCCGGATGAGTTGATGGTAGAGAGCAAGTCGTTGAAGCTATATCTGTTTAGCTTTCGCAATCACGGAGATTTCCACGAGGACTGCGTAAACATCATCATGAAGGACTTGATCAAGCTGATGCAGCCAAAATATATTGAGGTTTGGGGCAAGTTCCTGCCGCGCGGAGGTTTGTCGATCGATCCGTACTGCAACTACGGCAAGCCCGGTACAAAATGGGAAGAGCTTGCTTGGGACCGTTTGGCGCATCACGATATGTACCCCGAAACAATTGATAATAGATAAAAAACTGTCATCCCTTCGCGTTTGTTGGGATGACAGTTTGTTTTATACATCTATTTCAATGTTGCAGTGGTCGGAAGCATTAACAACCAATGTATTGTTGTGCTGCATTTTTTGAGGGATACCGTGTCCGTAATTACGGTGAATATGACCGTGGACAAACAGTTTCGGTTCATAACGGTCAAGCAGATCGTTAAAACATTCAAAGCCCCGGTGAGTTACTGTGTCAAAATCATTCAAATGTCTGGCGGGAGCGTGAGTTACAAGAATATCTATACCTTTTTTGCGGAAAAGCTTGAATCTAAGCTTGCGGATCTTGCGCCTCATCTGGCGTTCTGTGTACATATACTTGCCGTCGCGGTAGCGAAATGAACCGCCCAAGCCCATAATACGCACGCCTTTGTATTCAAAAATATCATCATCCAGACAAACGCAGCCTTCGGGCTCTCTTTTAAAATGGTCGTCGTGATTTCCGTGGACAAATACCAGCGGACAATCCGCCATGGTTACCAAGAACTCCAAATACGAAACCCTAAGGTCGCCGCAGGCTATAATCAAATCGTACCCGCTGAGTTTTCCCGGTGAATAGTAATCATAGAAGTATTTTGACTCTACGTCGGATACAGCTAATATCTTCATGACTGTTCTCCTGTGGCTTCTGTGTTATCATCCTGTGTTGCTTCGTCCTCAGCTTCGTCGGTATCGAGACCCGGGCTTTGAGCTATCTCAACGCCGGCCGTATCTACCGTAGCTTTACCCATCGGGCTTAATTCCTCGTATTTGGGAATAGTACCTATGACGTTTTCAACCAGATAATCCATATTGATGATCTGTTCTGGACTCAGTGACTTATCCTCACTGCGCACTTCGTCTCCTTTTTGGGTAATTACGGGGGATAGGAACGGAATACAGATATCCTTAATAATGCTTTCTTTCAAAAAGTTTGCCAGACGCAGTGACGGACGTTCCAAGTATTCGGTGTATTCCACATCTACAACACCTGCGGACATACCCCAGTAATAGTTAAGCGCCTTGTTGCTGCGGTCGTACTCTGCCTGCATGGTTTTGTTAAATACGCTGCGCAGGATCTCCTCATAGTATACATCCCACTTCCACACGGGATTGGCTATCAGGCGGCGGTCGTCGCCGTTGATATACGAAAGCCCGAAGCTTTCACGGGTATCCTCCTGAAAACGCGCGGTATCTTGTGAGCTGATAAGATGAATATCCTGCTCGACCAAAGCTTTTGCCGCTTCTTTAGCGCCTTTTGTTGCCGACCATTCCAAATATACCTTGGCACGAGGATTTATCATTTGAGCGCCCAGTGCAAAGGCGTTGATGCCGGCGATCTGTCCGTAAATCGGATAGTCGCACACATAGCCTATTTTATCGCTTTCTGTCAGAGAACCGGCGATCGCTCCCAGAATAAACTTAGCTTCATACATTCTGGTGTAATATGTGCGTATATAACGATGCGACTTGTTCAGCGAGCAGTTCATGATCACTATATCCGGATGTTCCACCGCGGCGCGCAGGCTTGCCTGAGTAAAACGCGGCGAGGTAGTAAAAATCATCGTATAGCCTTCCTCGATAGCCTGTTCAATGACTGATAACGGATCGTCGTCAGCCATTGCATTGGGAAATGCTTTGGTTTCGATTTTATCTTCAAAAATGCGCTGTACGTGCCGTCTGCCTAATTCGTGACCGTGAACCCATCCTGAACGTTCGGATGTGCCGTCATAAAGGAACGCGACCTTTAACACAGATGGTTTTGCGACAGGAAGGATCCTTGACAATACGCCGGGCTTCTTTTCCTCGGCAGGGTCAAGCTTTAATTCAATGGGAGCCTCTTCATCTTGAAGAGTAACCTCCTCCCACATGCGGTCAAGGTTCTTCTTAATGGTATCGGAGTCGGTGTTCTTTAAATCGTCGTAACCGTAAACCTTGATATAGCTAAGCAGCGCGTCTCCTACTGTGGATTGCAGTTTAACACCGCCGCTCGAAAGATATGCTTTTTTAAAGTAATGGTAAACTCCTGAGAACTCATTTCGTTCATCGTCTGTCCATTCTTCGGTGGGGCTTTTGTCAAGCAGCTTTAACAGCTCGGAATAGCTGCCTTTTTTACTGAACTCCAAAAAATTAATCTTGCTGTACTTGTAGAACTCCACGAATTCAAGATATATTTCAACCGCTTCTTCATCCTCGTTTTCTTCTGGCATAACGCGTATGACGTGTCCCATGATAGAAACAGCGTCAAAGAATTTCAATACGCTGACGCGCTTGTTGCCTTCTTCAACATAAAAGCGATTCATGTATTCATACGCCTTGATCGGTTCGCGAATACCTTCGGTCAAATGCGCCTGGCACAGGTTGTTCCATTTTTTGGCGAACTCGGTGTTTTCGTCTAAAATCGGCATAAAATTGGGCGCAAAGGCATTTACTCTGCTCTTCGATTTTGTACCGACGATTTGATCGGCAGGGATCGACACCAATCCCAAGTCTATTCCGGCGGCAATGGATTTGGTGGATACGATATCATCCAGCACGGGCAAATAGGGATCTTTGTCGTTTTGTGTGCAGGCACGGTATTCTTTTTGCGCTAGCTTTAACGCGTCTTTGTAATACATTTCCATAGTGATTTCCCTCCATAAAGCACACGTTTAATTCAGTATAATACAACGCAAACGGCTTGTCTATATCTGATTGCATTTTTTGTGAAACAGTACTATAATGGTATTAATATAAAAAACAATAATCGGAGTTGACTTATAATGAACTTATCGACAGGAAGACCGCATGACACGGACAAACGTCTAAGCAGAGAGGTTAAGGTATATGATTTCCTCGATAAAATTGGAATAGAATATAATAGAGTAGATCATGCGCCGGCGGAGGATATGGAGATCTGCAAGGAGATCGACAAGGTGCTCGACGCAATAATCTGCAAGAATCTGTTTTTGTGCAACCGCCAACAGACCAAGTTTTATTTACTTATGATGCCCGGGGATAAACCGTTTAAAACAAAGGAGATATCCTCGCAGATAAACTCCGCGCGGCTATCCTTTGCTTCGGCGGAAAAAATGCTGCAATATCTTGATATCGAGCCGGGCGCGGTCAGTGTTATGGGACTGATGAACGACTCGGAAAACGCAGTTACACTTTTGATCGACGAGGATGTATTGAAGAATAGCTATATCGGCTGTCATCCGTGTGTAAATACATCGAGCATCAAGCTTAAAACCGAGGATGTTATCCAAAAGTTCCTTCCTGCCGTAAACCACGGCTATCAAACGGTTTGTTTGGTAGGGGAATAGGACAGGTTATTTTACCACGATAGATTGCTTGAACATCTGCTCATAGCGTTTGGCGACCAAATCTTTTTTGAAGTGAGATACTTCGCCTGCGGTAGAATCGCCGAAGTAATAGTAATCTTTATCATAACCGATCAGCACAAGGCAGTGTTCATGCATATACCAAGAGAAGGAGTCTCCGATTTTTGTTTTGGCGTTTTCATCCACATAGTTTACCGTCCATGTGTCAAATACATACGGTTCATCCATATTTGTGGTCGCCCAAATCATAACGGGAACACCTTTGGATACATAGTCATCACACAGCTTTTCAAGCGGCACGTCTTCCATAGGATACGCTTTTAGTTTGGATTTTTGATCAGTTAGGTAACTGTTCATTGTCTTTGACATTGCCGGAGCGTAAACGCCCCAGCCTGCGTAAGCTGTGCCGGCAAACGCGCTGTACATATCGGGACCGTATTTTTCTCCGTTTCCGCCCGGCAGTACGTATTTGCAGTTAAGGTAGCTGTCGGCTATGGTATGCTCGTCTATGTCAAAACCGAGAATCTTCAACAGCATTGTGCAGGCGTAGGTTTCGCAGCCGGCTTTTAGATCTGTCTGAGGAATGACCTCGACGTTTTGTATTATATATGACTTTTCCGCTTCTGTCGGCTTTTCCGTAGCGGACGCAACCGGCTTTTCGACGGGAGCCGGTTTGTAATAGTTGATTGAGAGGCAGACGGCAATTATCATAAGTACCGCTATGGCACCGCCCAATACACCTAAAATGCGTATTTGTCTTTGTCTTTTTTTTCTTCTTCTGTTACGGCGTTTTTGCCTTTGATCCATAGCCTATCACGTCCCGTTTGTTTCTCAGTATATTGTAACACAAAAGTCGAAAAAAGTCACTTATGGTGTTTATCAATTTTTGGATTTGAGAGTGATTTTTTTATATAAAATGGTTATCTGTTATCGTTTTATAATATTGCTATTGAAACAAAAAGACTGTATAATATAATAAATGAAACATATAAAAATCTCACAAAGGAGCAGGTGACAATATGGAATTCAGTTTAATGTATCCCCGGGATATCTCTGCAAGCAGCCAACCCCTGACTTCCGAAGCGATAAATGATCTGTCAATAGATTTTTTGCTGGAAGCACTTACAAACGTCAAGAACGAACGCGAGCATTTGCACAAGCTTATGACGCAGATAACGGACGATCCGCGCGTTATCCGATATCGCTGCGATGTGTTCGAGGACTTTTTGCGGTTCCCGGAGCTGCGTACTTCCATGGAGGATCTGGTTCGTAAGTTAGCGGATCTGCGCGATTTGGAGCGCTTCCAAAAGGATCAGGACAGCGCGGCGTTTTGGTCGCTGGTCAACCGTCTGCGCGAGGTAGACGAATATGTTAACTGTATCTCTATGCTGCGGAAGATCCTTTCCTCGCTGGATATACAGTCAGAGGGTATGCGCAATTTGCTGGAGTTGGTGACCGAAATCTCCTGTGAAAGCGGCTTTGATGATTTAAAGAAAGATATTAATGAAACCCTTGAAAAGATCAGACGCTTAAAGAGTATTACCATCGGTGTAAATCTGGACGATATGCTTCGCCCAAAATCCGCGGGAGTCGTTTCACTCAACGACAGCCTGTTCAAGGAGAGCGGACTGATGCGCCGTTTTATGCGATTTGCCGACCGCAAAGAGGAGCTGCATCACGGCACAGATGACGTGGAGAGCATGCGTTTGTTCCATCCTGCCACACCGATAACAGCTCCTACCTTTGTTCAAAGGACAGAGCTCAACGACAATATGACGGGTGTGCATATCACCACAAGCACCGTCACAGGCGCGGATTCATTGTCTCACGCCATAAAGGATACGGTCACAAATATCATGACCCAGACCTCCAACGAAATCAAAAATACAGTTAAGCGATATGTCAATATCAGCGGCTACATGCTGGTTAACCTTATGCCCGAAATATTGTTTTATGTGCGTTGGGCGGAGCTGATCGATAAGATCAAAGCGGCAGGTATGCCTGTTTGCAAAGCTGAGATCCTGCCTCCTGATGAGCGTAATTGTTCTTTTAAAGAAATATACAACTTAAAGCTCGCAATAAATAAGGTCAATGGTGAGGAATTCAATCTAATTACAAACGGATTTGATTTTAACGATGAACGCAGGATCTATATTCTAACAGGTCCTAACCGCGGCGGTAAAACCATATTTACTCAAGCGGTGGGACTTGCGATGTTGTTGGCTCAGTGGGGTGTTTACGTTCCTGCGTCATCGGCGCGGATTTGTCCGTGCGACAATATCTATACTCATTTTCCCGCCGACGAAAATGATACCGTTGATTTGGGCAGACTTGGTGAGGAGAGCAAGCGATTGGCGGAGATCTTTGACATGGCTACTCCTCGCAGCCTGATGCTGTTGAACGAAAGCCTTGCCACAACCAGTGTGGCGGAGGGTCTGTTTATAGCCAAGGATGTTGTCAGAGCTATGCGTTATTTGGGAGTGCGCTGTATATTTAACACCCACATGCACGAGTTGGCACGCAGCCTTGACGAGCTCAACGCTCAGGAGGGAACCAGCAGGGTAGAGAGCCTTGTAACGGGCGTTCAGCACGGTGAGCGCAGCTTTAAGGTAAGCATCATGCCGCCTCAGGGCGTCAGCTATGCAGGTGATATCGCCAAAAAGTACGGCGTTACCTTTGATCAGATAAAGGATACTATAGACAGCAAGGAAACTACTGTTGATTGATCGGATTTCTTGTCTTTATTAACAAAAAGCTGACGCTTTATTTAGTTAAAGTATATAAAGATTGTTATGCCGATTCAAAAAATGTTGCACATATATTCGTGCTGTGGTACAATATTTTTATTCTTTGCAAACAAAGACATAAAAAGGAGAGGTATGTACAATGACAAAAACAAAGAAGATTGTTCTTGCCGTTGCTGCGGTCATCATTGTCGGTTTGCTTGTCTATGTCGCTGTTTCAGGCGGCTCATTAGGCAAGGTCAGCTGCATGGATTGTGACGGCACGGGACAAATTGACAAAGTCGACTGCGAAACCTGCGGCGGCGAAGGCATGGTTCGCGGTACTGCGTGGGCGTTGTTACCGCCGTTGATCGCTATAGGCTTGGCTTTGATTACCAAAGAGGTGTATTCCTCACTGCTAATCGGTGTTGCTGTCGGTGCGTTTATGTATACAAACTTTGATTTTCTCAAGGGTATGGACGCTATGACCAACGACGGTTTGATTTCGGCTGTTACCGATAACGCCGGCATTTTTATCTTTTTGGTTGAGCTCGGTATTCTTGTTTCTTTGGTCAATAAGGCAGGCGGCTCGGTCGCTTTCGGAAAATGGGCGGCAAAGCATATTAAATCGCGTACAGGCGCAATGCTCGCCACGTTCGTGCTCGGTGTGCTGATCTTTATTGACGACTATTTCAACTGCCTTACCGTAGGTTCCGTAATGCGTCCCGTTACTGACGGTCACAAGATCTCGCGCGCAAAGCTTGCGTATTTGATTGACGCAACGGCTGCACCCGTATGTATGATCGCTCCTATTTCCTCATGGGCTGCCGCGGTTTCCTCTTACGCGCCCGATGGACAGGGACTCAAGCTGTTTGTTTCAGCTATTCCGTTTAACTTCTATTCACTGTTGACATTCGTGTTTATTATCGGAATCGGCGTAATGAACTTTGATTACGGCTCTATGGCTCTGCATGAATATAACGCTATGTATATGGATGACCTTTATACTACAGGCGATAAAGTCGATGAGGTCGATGAACTGCCTAATGAGCACGGAAGAGTTATTGATTTGCTTCTTCCCATTATCGTACTTATCGGAGTATCCATTTTCTCCTTGGTTTATGTAGGCGGCATCTTTGAAGGAAAGAGCTTTATTGATGCGTTCGCCGATACCGACGCTACCGTCGGCTTGCCGTGGGGCGGTATTATCGCACTGCTGTTTACAATTGTCTATCTTAATTTACGTAAGGTCATCGACTTTAAGAGTGCCATGGACGCTATCCCCAAGGGCTTTTTGGCGATGGTACCCTCGATTCTGATCCTTACCTTTGCCACAGCGCTTAAGAACATGACTTCTATGATGGGCGCTAAGTATTTTGTCGCGGACGTTATGAGAAACAGCGCGGACGCTCTGCAAAACTTCCTGCCCGCTATTATCTTCCTTGTTGCCTGTGTTCTGGCATTTGCGACAGGTACATCATGGGGTACATTCGGTATTCTTATTCCTATCGTTACCTACATGTTTGGCTCTTCGCCCGATTCTCCGCTGCTTATCATCGGTATTTCCGCATGTTTGGCAGGCGCGGTATGCGGCGACCATTGCTCACCGATATCCGATACCACTATTATGTCATCGGCAGGCGCTCAGTGCAACCATATCAACCATGTTTCAACGCAGCTTCCGTATGCGATATCGGTTGCGGGAATATCTTTCGTATGTTTCCTTATCGCAGGCTTCGTACAGTCTTGGTATATCGTGCTGCCTATAGGTATTGCGGTCACCGTTGCTTTCCTGCTATTCATGAAGTTTGTGTTTGCTAACAAAAATCGCAAATTAGACGCTGTAAAATAAACACTTTAAAATAAGCCTGCCGTACTTCCGGCAGGCTTAGTCATATAAAGGAGCTTTTAATGGTAATTGATACACATGCTCATATCGGAAAGGTATTGCATTTTGATATGACGACAGAGCAAATCATTTATTCAATGGAGCGCTACGGAGTGGATTTTTCCCTGTTCAGCAACATTGAGGCAGTCGAGAACGACCATCAGGGCAACCCTGTGCCTGACGAATACCAAAAGCCGCAAAATGAGGTTTTGAGGTCGTCTATAGCAGAAGCGCGTAAGTATCCGCAAAAGCTCGGCGTATTGGTGTGGATGAAGTGCCGTCAGGAGCTTCCGGATAAGGAATTTGAGCGTATGATCGCCGACAACCGTGATATCATCTACGGCGTTAAGCTTCATCCTTTTCACAGCCGCACAGCGCCTGACAGTGAGCGGATGGAGCCGATTTACGAGCTTGCCCGCCGTTTTGAACTGCCGGTCGTCTCTCACACAGGCGGATGTGAGGAAGCTCGTTCTGTCCATCTGTATAATGCGGCAAAGTCGCATCCTGATTTGAATTTTGTTATGGTTCACATGGATCTTGGTACGGATAACAGCGAGGCGATAAGTTTGCTCGGACGATTGCCGAACCTTTACGGTGATACCACTTGGGTACCCGTCAACAGTACGCTCGAAGCGATACGGCAGTGGGGAAGCCGAAAAATTCTATTCGGTACCGATAATCCGATCGACGGCAAGGATACTTTGCTTCATAACTTATTTGGTGAACGTTCGCTTTATCAAGAGTATTTTAACGAGTTCAGGGATATGATAGAGACTGAGGATTACGATAATATCATGTACCGAAACGCACAGCGGATTTTTGGGATCCGTACGTCAAATCATGACATTTTTTAATTGACAAACTCCTCCTTGTATTTTACAATAATAGTAGATAAAACTATAAGAAGGAGAAGCGGCATATGAAATATCACAAGCTTACCGAAAACGCTGTAAAGCCAACCGGCTTTTGGGGTAGACTGATGATCCGTTCCATGAACAAAGGACATCAAAATATCACCGACTGGGCGCTTTCCTATTTTGATGTGCAAAACGGAAACATAGTGCTTGATATCGGTTGCGGCGGCGGAAGAACTGTTAATAAGCTTTGCACCGCTGTCGGAAGCGGCAAGGTGTACGGCGTGGATTATTCCGAGCTCTGTGTCAAGAAGTCACTTGAGCTCAACCGTAAAAACGTTTTGTGTCGCAAGGCGGTAATCGAGCAGGCGTCGGTGTCTGAGCTTCCCTTTGAGGATAATACGTTTGATAAGATAATTGCGGTCGAGACATACTATTTCTGGCCGGATAAGCTAAACGATCTAAAAGAAGTACTGCGTGTATTAAAGCGCGGCGGACAGTTGATGCTTGTTTTTGAAATGCTTTTTGATGAGCAGGACCCTGATAAATGGACGGCTGTGGAAAAGAGGCTCGACATACAGGCGGTCAGGGAAGAAGATATCCAAAACATGCTTCGTGACGCAGGTTTTATTAATATCGAAACATACACCAAGGAAGGCACAAGCTGGCTTTGCGCCGTTGGTGAAAAGGAGGTTCTATGAAAGCGTTGATCACCGGTGCAAGCTCCGGTATGGGAAAAGAGTTTGCACGTTATCTGGCTGAGCTGGGATATGATTTGATTATTGCAGCCCGCAGAACCGACAAGCTAAATGAGCTTAAAGAAGAACTTAGCAACGTTGACGTGCGTGTAATAACGATTGATTTGTCAAACGAGCAGGACGCTTATGACCTTTACAGGCACCTGACCTTTGACGGAGAAGAAATCGACTTTTTGATTAATAATGCGGGCTTTGGCGCTTACGGAAGGTTTACCGAGGTCGATCTGGAAAGAGAGATCCAACTGATCCATACAAATGTAAGTTCACTCCATATCCTGACAAAGCTTTACCTGAATGATATGGTCAAGCGCGGCAGCGGACATATACTCAATGTCGGTTCTATGGCTGGCTTTTGTGCGGGTCCGACTTTTTCAAGCTACTACGCGTCCAAGAATTATGTTGTCCGTCTTACTCAGGCGATACACGAGGAGCTGCGCCGCGATGGCAGCAAGGTCACGATTTCCGCTTTATGTCCCGGCCCTGTAGATACCGGATTCAACGACGTTGCAAATGTTAAATTCTCCGTAAAAGGGCTTGACGCCAAGATGGTAGCGCGTTATGCGGTAGACCGGGCATTAAAAGGCAAGATGCTTATCATACCCGGCTTTACCATGAAGGTCGTAAAGGTTATGGAGCACTTCCTGAGTGAAAAACGGCTGACTCGGTTATCCTATAACGTTCAATCCAAGAAATACGGTAAGGAATCATGATAAAGTTCTTTATAAATATTTATGTGTATTTTCGGCCGTTTATCAAAAAACTAAACCGTGACAATGTATTTGCGATTGCCGGTCAGTCAGCGTTTTTTATTATTCTGTCCGCAGTACCCCTTGCGATGTTTGCCATCTCGATTTTTCAGAACCTGCATATTCCTGAGGAATCTTTGAAGCAGGTTTTTGGCATGGTGTTTAATGAACAAGCCACCAAGGAGTTTTCGACATATCTCAGCAATATGTATAAAGATGCGACCGGTATTTCCGTTATAACGCTGATTGGTACGCTGTGGTCGGCGTCAAAGGGCGTTCACTGCATCACAAACGGTCTGAACCGTGTGTATAATACATACGAAAACAGAAAATGGCTTTTCCTGCGGCTCCGCGCTATGCTATATACCGTACTTGTGTTTTTGATAGTTTTTGTTTCCATGTTGGTAGTGATGCTGAGTTCGGTTGTAAACGATTGGATAAAGGAGTCAGGAACTAATTTTCCTGCTGTAGTATCTCTGCTGTTCCATCTGCGTTACGTAATAATCTTCTTTTACATTGTGTTTATGTTTGCGCTTATGTACCGCAATTTTCCTAATCTTACCAAGGAAACACGCAGGGAATACAGCTTTGTCTGTCAGCTTCCTGGAGCGCTGTTTACTGCTGTTTCGTGGTTTTTGTTGACGATCGGCATTTCTATATATGTAACGGATTTTCACGGCTTCTCTCTGTACGGCGGATTGCTGAGGTTAACGGTCATTATGGTATGGCTGTACTTATGCATGGGCTGTTTTATGATAGGCGCTGAAATAAACTATTATTATCATAGTTCGATCAAGGCTTTTTATCGGATATTATCAGGCAGACGGCATGCCAAGAAAAGGAAAAAATAATAATCCTCCGTTCTGACATACTAACTATATGAACAGAACGGAGGTTTTTGATGTTGAGAAAGTGTATAAACAAAATCATTGCAGTCGTTACAGTTGTTTCAGTTTTATGCTGCGGCGTTTTTTCTGCTTCGGCAGCGTTTGATATTGACGATTTACAAAAGGATGACCGTCTTGATTTGGGCTACAGGATAATCAACGGTTATTCAAAGCTGAGCGAACAAAACGGTCTTACAAATTACAATAAAACAGCGGTTTACAGCGGACTAAATTTAAAAAACGCGTATCTTATGGCGCTGGCAGGCGGATTTTATCTTGCCAACAACGTGGATTTCGGACGAACGATCAATGATAATGACTACGCGCTTTCGCTGATACGTAAGCTTGATGGCTTTTTAAAGGGAATGTGGGTAAAAAATGACCGCGCCCAAAAACTTGAGCAAGAGCTTCAAAGCCAAAATATCCCTGTTATTGAAGCCTACGATACGGTCGGGCTGTTTTTGATCAGCACCGGCAAAAAGCAGGCGGAGCAGTTGATGGACGACAAGCTTACGGATTTTGTGTTTGCAGGGGGAAAGGTACCGCCTACAATGAAGGATCTGAACCTTGACGGTAAATGTAACGCAGGTGATATTCCGCTTATGCAGAAGTATCTTAATAAGGAGCTTAAATACAGTGACAGGGACAAACAAAGCTATCTGGAATTTGCTGCTGATTTTGACGGCGATAAATCCCCTGATATCAAGGATGTAACGGCGCTTCAAAAGGAACTTAGATAGACCGTAAATGTCACTCCTTGAGCCGAAAATCGGTGTTTTGGAGTGACATTTTTGTAATCCATATTGACATAGGGTTAAAAACGGGAGTATACTGTTGAAAACATCCATTTTTTAACTAAGGAGAACCACATGATCAAGACATTAGCTGTACATATAAAGGGTTACACTAAAGAATCCGTTATAACGCCTTTGTTTATGATTTTGGAATCCGTTATGGAAACGATCATTCCTCTGCTGATGGCGACAATGATCGACGACGGAATCAACAAGGGCGACATGGGACACATTGCAATAATGGGCGGATTGATGCTGCTTTGCGCGCTGTTGGCGCTTTTGGGCGGCGGAATGGCAGGCGTGTTCGGCGCAAAGGCTTCGGCTGGCTTTGCAAAGAATCTTCGCATGGCGATGTTTGAAAATATCCAGAGCTTTTCCTTTGCCAATATCGATAAATATTCCACAGCAGGCTTGGTCACGCGTATGACAACAGACGTTACCAATTTGCAAAACGCTTATCAAATGCTGCTTAGAATATGTTTTCGCGCTCCGCTGAACCTTATTTTTGCCACCACAATGACATTGATAATCAACGCAAAGCTTGCATGCGTATATTTGGTGGCGATCATTTTCTTAGGTCTTGTGCTGACATTTATCACGAAAAAAACCTACGGTTATTTTTCAAAGGTATTTGAAAAATATGACGCGCTTAACGCGAGTGTTCAGGAAAATGTCAGTTCTATACGCGTAGTCAAGGCGTTTGTTCGTGAGGATCACGAGGTCGGCAAGTTTAATAAGGCAGCATTTAATCTGTACAAGCTTTTTGTTAAGGCAGAGAATATGATAGTTTCCGTTTCGCCTTTGATGACTCTTACGATTTACGGCTCAATGATCGCTATCAGTTGGTTTGGTGCAAATATGATAGTAGGCGGCGAGCTTACCACAGGCGAGCTGACTACTATGCTCACCTATTGTATGCAGATTTTGATGAGTCTGATGATGGTAGCGCTTATCTTCGTTATGCTGACCATGAGCCTTGCCAGCGGTAAACGTGTGGCAGGCGTTTTAAACGAGCAGTCAACTTTGACAAATCCCGAAAATCCCGAGTATAACGTAAAGGACGGCTCGATAGATTTTGACGACGTAGTTTTCAGCTACAGCCAAAAAAGCGATCTGCCTGTGCTAAATCATATTGATCTGCATATACGTTCGGGTGAGACTATCGGAATAATCGGCGGTACCGGCAGCTCAAAAACAAGTCTTGTCAACCTGATAGGCAGGTTATATGACGTTAACGAAGGCTCGGTCAAGGTTGGCGGCAAGGATGTGCGCGCCTATGATTTAGAGGTTTTGCGCGACAAGGTTTCGGTGGTACTGCAAAAGAATGTTTTGTTCAGCGGCACCATCCTTGATAATCTGCGTTGGGGTAATGAAAACGCAACCGAGGAGGAATGTATCGCCGCTTGCAAAACGGCATGTGCCGACGAGTTTATCCGGAACTTCCCTGATGGCTATAATACCAAGATCGAACAGGGCGGTTCAAATGTATCGGGCGGTCAGAAGCAGAGGATATGTATCGCACGCGCTCTGCTAAAAAAGCCGAAAATCCTTATTTTGGATGACTCTACAAGCGCGGTGGATACCGCGACCGATGCCAAGATCCGAAAGGCTTTCGCCGAGCAGATACCGGACACCACAAAACTGATCATCTCGCAGCGTGTGTCCAGCGTTGAAAAAGCTGACCGTATCGTTGTAATGAATAACGGCGCGATCGAATCGGTAGGCACTCATGATGAACTAATGAAAAACTCGCCGATCTATAAAGAAATCTACTTTGCCCAAACCGTAGGCAACGGTGATTTTGACAAGAAGGGGGAGATGTGACATGGCAGCACCCGGAAGAAGAAATATGCAGCCGCGTCCTAAGGTCAAAAGCCCCGGCAAAACATTTAAGCGACTGATTGGAATCATCCTGAAAAAATATAAGATACATCTCATCGTAGTGCTGATAAGTATTGTTGTCAGCGTGTTGGCAAGCGTACAGGGCACACTGTTTATACAAACGCTTATCGACGACTACATCGTTCCGATGCTCGGTAAGCCTCATCCTGATTTTACGCCTTTGCTGCTTGCTATCGCCCGGGTAGCCTGCTTCTATTTAATAGGCGCGGCGGCGACCTTTACTCAGGCAAAAATCATGGTATACGTTACTCAGGGCACTATGAAGGATCTGCGCTGTGACATTTTCCGTCATATGGAAAGCCTTCCCGTTAAGTATTTTGACACCCATGCTCACGGCGATATCATGAGCGTTTATACAAACGACGTTGATACCCTGCGCCAGATGGTCAGTCAGGGTATGCCGCAGATCTTTTCTGCCGCTATTACGATCATTGCGGTGCTCATAAGCATGTTTGCGCTCAGCGTTCCGCTTACGATCATCACGCTTTTGATGGTCGGCGTTATGATGATGGTCACCAAAAAGGTAGCGGGCAAAAGCAGCAAGTACTTCCTTGCACAGCAAACCGACCTCGGCAAGGAGAACGGATATATAGAAGAAATGATGACCGGGCAAAAGGTCGTCAAAGTGTTTAATCACGAAAAAAAGAGCATAGAAGAATTTAAGGAGCTTAACGATCAATTGTTCCAAAGCTCTTATAACGCAAATATGTTCGCAAATATTTTAATGCCCATCAACGGTCAGCTCGGTAATCTCAGTTATGTTATCTGTGCTCTGGCAGGCGGCGCGCTGGCTTTGTTCGGCGGTGGATTCATGGGCGTTTCGCTCGGCTCGCTCGTAAGCTTTCTGTCGTTCAACAAAAGCTTTTCTCATCCTATCACCCAGGTCAGCCAGCAGTTCAACAGTATAATCATGGCGCTTGCCGGCGCAGAGCGTATTTTTGCCCTGCTTGATGAAAAAAGCGAGGAGGATAACGGTTACGTAATGCTGGTAAACGCCAAAAAGACAAACGGCAAGCTTACCGAAACCGATGAACGCACCGGCTTGTGGGCGTGGAAGCATGTGCATCAGGCTACCGGTGAGGTAGAGTACAAGCCTCTTGAAGGCGCTCTTGTAATGGACGACGTCGATTTCGGCTACACTGACGAAAAGCTTGTGCTGCATAATATCGACATCGACGCAAAGCCCGGTCAAAAAATCGCATTTGTCGGATCAACCGGTGCAGGCAAGACTACTATCACAAATTTGATAAACCGCTTTTATGATATACAGGACGGAAAGATACGATACGACGGTATCAATATAAATAAGATCAAAAAATCAGATTTACGCCGTTCACTCGGTATCGTGTTGCAGGAGACAAATTTGTTCAGCGATACTATAATGGAGAATATCCGTTACGGCAGACTGGACGCTACCGACGAGGAAGTCATAGCGGCGGCAAAACTTGCAAACGCCGACCATTTTATCCGTCAGATGCCCGACGGTTATAATACCGTTATCAAGGCTGACGGAGGCAGTCTCAGCCAGGGACAGCGTCAGATGCTCGCAATCGCTCGCGCTGCTGTAGCCGACCCGCCTGCGCTTATCTTAGATGAGGCGACAAGCTCGATCGATACCCGCACAGAAAAAATGGTACAGGAAAGCATGGATAAGCTAATGCACGGCAGAACGACATTTGTTATAGCGCACCGTTTGTCCACTGTTAAAAACTCCGATTGTATCATTGTGCTTGAGCATGGCAGGATCATTGAACGCGGCACACACGATCAATTGTTAGAGCAAAAAGGAAAGTATTACCAGCTTTACACAGGCAACGCATCCTAACTCGGAGGAACGGTATTGAAACACTCACGAATAATCTCATTAGTTGTGAGCGCATTAATTGCGCTCACAATGCTGTGTTCCTGTGAAGAATGGTTCGACGGCAGCAGTCAAAGACAGGAAGGCACGCTTGTATGTCATTTTTTGGATGTAGGGCAGGGGGATTCCGCCTATATTGAGTTGCCAAATAATCAAACCATGCTGATAGACAGCGGAGAGAATTATCACGGCAAAAGTATATTGCAGTATATTCGCGACACAGGTCATAACAGAATAGATTACCTTATAGCCACCCATCCTCACTCCGATCATATCGGCTCAATGGCTTATATAGTTCGCAATTTTGATATCGGCACGATCTATATGCCTAAGGTCGGCAGTAACAGTAATCAGTACGAGAATTTACTTAAAGCCGTAAAAAGTAAAAAGCTCACCATTCAAAACGGCAAGGCAGGGGTCAGTATCCTAAGTGACAGCGATTTGCAGCTAAGCGCTGACATTGTTGCGCCTGTCAAAATAGTCAAGGAAAACCTCAATAACAGCTCTATTGTGATGAAGCTTAAGTACAAAAAGTCGTCCTTTCTGTTTACGGGTGATGCGGAAAAAGCCGAGCTCGCAACCATTACCGGCGACATCAAGGCGGACGTGCTCAAGGTGGGGCATCACGGCAGCAGTACATCAACCACCAAGGACTTTGTAAACAAAGTCGATCCGCAAATAGCCGTGATATCCTGCGGAATTGATAATGATTATGGCCATCCTCACAAAACTACCTTGAAATATTTAAAACAAAACAATTGTGAAATCCACCGCACCGATAAAGAGGGAACTGTTTCAGTTACCTCGGACGGCAGGAATTATACTGTAAAAACCGGGATTCACAGTATTGAGAGGGCGCGATGATGAAAAAGTTTATTGTAGACAGAATCGAAGAGAGCAGGGTAGTGCTTGAGTGTGAAGACGGCAGCATGGCAAGTGTATCCCTTGATTCTCTTCCGAAGAATGTCAGGAAAAAGCTCAAGGACGGTGATGTCCTCCGCTTTGAAGAAAACAGTTGTTTCCTTGACAAGCATGAAACCGAAAACAGGAAAAAACGTATTGAAAAACTGATGAATGAATTGTTTACAGAATAAAACAAAGCCCTTAGCTGATGTTTTTGCAGCTAAGGGCTTAAGTATTTAATGAAACTCTGCTTCCTGAAGCGCGATATCCTTTTTGAATTCCTCGTTGATTTCAGGGTAAGCCGACAGCATAGGCTCGATCTTTTTTCCCTTTTTGCGGTCAAAGTAGTTTTTGGTAATCTTTGCCACCAATCCGTTTAGAGCCACTAAGCATATCAGGTTAGGAACCGCCATCAAGCCGTTAAAGGTGTCGTCGATCGCCCAGATCAAATCGCCTTGTATCAATGTGGATACTGCGATCAAGACTACATACAAAACCTTGAATACGGTAACCGAGTATTTTCGCTTATCCTCGGGAAGCTTGCTAAAGCAAAATTCGATCGCTTTTTCGCCGTAATAAGACCATGCAATAATAGTAGTAAACGCAAACAGAGGCAAAATAATCGAATAGACCGCTGCGCCAAATCCGCCGAAGTTGGTTGAGAACATACTCATCGACATGGATACGTCATCCATCTTTCCGTTAAGCTTGCTCAAATCAAATGTAGTCAGGAATGTAAGCGCGGTAAGCGTGCAGATTATGAAGGTGTCAAAAAATACCTCAAATACACCCCATAAACCTTGCTTGACGGGTTCCCTTGTTTCGGACGCAGAATGTGCGATTACCGAGGAGCCGAGACCTGCTTCGTTTGAGAACACACCTCTTGCCATTCCTTTTGTGATGACCTGAGCAAAGGTGTAGCCCAAAATGCCACCGCCTGCCGCCTGAAAGTTAAAAGCCTTGCTGAAGATAAGTCCAAACGCGTTGGGAACTGCGCCGATATGTGTGCAAATTGCAATAAGCGAAAGGATTATAAACAGCAGTGACATAAACGGTACGAGCATGGAAGTAACCTTGCCGATCCTCTGAATTCCGCCGATAATGATTATTCCGGCAAAAACAGCTATCACAATACCGATAATAAGTTTGATCAAGCCTTCGTTTTCTGCACCGGTAACGGAAGTAAATGCTCCTGTAAGAGTACCGGAGATCTTATTTGTCTGGACTCCGCTCATTCCTATAGCCGCAAACACACAGAATATTGCGGCACAGTATGCAAGCCATTTCCATTTAAGTCCGTTGGCTATATAATAGAACGAGCCGCCGGAGATGTTGCCTTTTTTATCCTTTTTGCGGAAGTACAGACCCAGAACGTTTTCGGAGTAGTTTGTGACCATGCCGAACAAAGCGGAAAACCACATCCAGAACACCGCGCCCGGACCTCCTGTAAGAATAGCGGAAACTACGCCTACTATATTGCCTGTACCGACCGTGCCCGAGATAGCGGTAGAGAACGCCTCAAACTGAGATACAGACTTGATTCGGTTGTCCTTTGTTCTGCCTCTTCCCAGCGATTTAATAGCCGGGATAATGGTGGTGTTAAGCGAATCGCCGAAATGCCGTATCTGCAAAAATCCTGTGCGTACAGATAACAGGATACCCGTTCCCAAAATCAAAATGATAACGGGCCAACCCCATACGATGCCGTTGATAAAGTTATTGACGTTTTCAACGGCTGATAAAAATGAATCCCACATAAAACCCCTCTTTCCGGATTCTTTATTCAATAAGTAAATATTTTACCATAATAATCTATTAAACTCAATCCTTTTTTAAATAAAAAAGGGACTGATTTTTCAGCCCCTCGTTCTGTATAATCAATTTTTTAATGCTTGCAGCGGTGCAGGAATCCGTCCTCCGCGATGAATAAACACGTCCGGAGAGCCGTCTCTTACGGGCATTACAGGTCCGGAGCCCAGCAGTCCGCCGAATTCGAGCATATCGCCGGCTTTTCTTCCAATCGCGGGGATCAGACGCACGGCTGTAGTTTTGGTGTTGACCATTCCGATAGCCGCTTCATCGGCGATGATAGCGGAAATCATTTCGGGAGTGATGTCGCCCGGTACAACGATCATGTCAAGACCGACCGAACAAACAGCCGTCATTGATTCAAGCTTGGTAATGTCGAGTCTGCCGCATTTTGCCGCTGCGATCATGCCGGCATCCTCTGAAACGGGAATAAATGCGCCGCTTAATCCACCTACATGGCTGGAAGCCATTACGCCGCCTTTCTTTACAGCGTCGTTTAGTAAAGCCAGAGCAGCGGTTGTGCCGTGACATCCGCAGGTCTCCAAGCCCATTTCCTCTAAAATATATGCTACACTGTCGCCGACAGCGGGAGTGGGGGCAAGGGACAGGTCAACGATACCAAACGGAACATACAGACGTTTGCTCGCTTCTTTTGCTACAAGCTGACCCATGCGTGTTATTTTAAAGGCGGTTTTCTTTACCATATCCGCAATTTCGGTAATATCTTTGCCGGCTCCGTTTTTGGCAAGAGCTGCGCGCACCACACCGGGACCCGATACTCCGACGTTAATCACAGTGTCGGCTTCGCCTACGCCGTGGAATGCGCCTGCCATAAACGGATTGTCCTCGGGAGCGTTACAAAATACCACAAGCTTTGCGGCGCCTATGCAGTTGCGGTCGGCAGTGATCTCGGCTGTTTTTTTAACGATGCCGCCCATCATCTTGACCGCGTCCATGTTAATTCCGGCTTTAGTTGAACCGATATTAACGGAGGAACACACAAAATCCGTTTCGCTCAGAGCCTGAGGAATACTTTCGATAAGAGCGTAATCTCCGCTTGAAAAGCCCTTCTGCACAAGCGCGGAGTAGCCGCCGATAAAGTTTACGCCCAGTTCCTTTGCCGCCTTGTCAAGTGCGTACGCAAACTTAACGGGGTTCTTGCTCTGACACGGAGCGGCAACCATACCGATAGGGGTAACGGAAATGCGCTTGTTGATGATCGGGATCCCGTATTCGCGTTCAATATCCTCGCCTGTTTTAACCAGATCCTTTGCGTTGCGGCAGATTTTGTCATACACCTTAGCGCATGCCTTGTCGATATCCTCATCCAAACAATCGAGCAGCGAAATACCCATTGTAATTGTTCTTACGTCAAGGTTTTCGTTGTCGATCATATTTATGGTTTCCAGTATGTCTTTTGTTTCAAGCATAATATATCCTCACAATCGACAATTATATCTTATGCATGCTGTTGAATATGTCTTCATGCATGATGTGTATCTTGGTTGCGGTTTCTTCACCGACCCGGTTAAGATTTTCCTTAAGCTGTTCAAATCCAATATTAGCCTTGCTGATCTCCACCAGCATTATCATGGCGAACATATCCTGCAAAACACTTTGGGTGACTTCTACTATATTTACGTCAGCCTTTGCGCAGGTGTCGGATACTTTGGCAAGAATACCAACTGTATCCTTTCCTATAACTGTGATGATCGCTTTCATAAGCTCCTCCTTATAACATGTTTTAACTTATACAAATACATCATCATTATATAATAATTTGAAGGATAATGTAAAGTCGAATCTTGCATAAATATCAAGGTTATGGTATCATTTTTTTAGGAGGAATTCAGAATATGATTTTATGTGATTTTCATACCCATTCCAACAATTCTTTTGACGCCGAAAATACCGTTGATGAGATGTGTCGAGCAGCCGTCAGGCAGGGCTTGTCGGCAATTGCCGTTACCGACCACTGTGAGGCGCCGTATATCGTATACGGAGATGACTGCGAATTCGGCAGCTTTGATAAACAAATCCCTGCTTCTTTACGTGACGCTCAGGCTGCACGGGAAAAATACAGGGGAGAGCTGGATGTTTTTTGCGGCATGGAGCTTGGGGAGCCTATGCACGACCCCAAGCAAACCGAACGCGCGCTCCAATACGGAGATTTTGATTTTATTCTGGCTTCGGTTCATAATCTGCGCGGTCTGGATGATTTTTATTATATGGACTTTTCGGCGGTAGATCTTAACGAAATACTGTGCGCATACTTTGACGAGCTGCTTGAAACCGCGTCGTTTCCTTATTTTGACAGCCTTTCACATTTAACATATCCGCTGCGTTATGTATATGAGCGAACAGGAAGCGTGCCCGACTTAACTCCTTATCTGCCGCGCATCGAGGCGATATTCCAAAAGCTTATCCAAAACAAAAAGGCGCTGGAAATAAATGTGTCCGGATTGTTTAAGCCGATGAACACTACGCTGCCGCCGCAGGAGCTTGTATCCTTGTTCCGGCGTATGGGAGGACAGTATGTGACCATAGGCACAGACGCTCACCGAGCCGACATGGTGGGGAAAGGCGTTAAAGAGGGTATAGCTGTTGCTAAAAAAGCCGGTTTTACACATTACACACTCTATCAGGCGCATACTCCAAAGCTGATCCCGCTTGATTAATTGTTCGCTGGTTGTTAATATATTGTTGTGATTATATAATGTTTGATACATAAATACACTGACCGTTGACATTTTTATGGTAATAAATTATAATATATCTATATTATAATAATTATTATTTCGGGATGTGTTATCATGAAATATAAAGTCTCAAAAAGGTATTATAGAGCACTTTCTCTTTTTGTATCTTTAGCAGTGCTGACTGCCTCCTTTGTTTTTTCCATCCCTGCACGGGCGGCACAAGAGGATGACGTGATCTGCTATGATATGCCGTTTCATCTGGAAGAATTTGTGTATTCGGACACATCCATGAGCCGATATTTTACATTGGAAAACGATAAACTCTGGGTGTTTGACGCCGAATCAGGCGTTCACAATACCTTTTATGATTTTAAATCAACCAGTATCGATCCTTCTACATACAAGGCGTGTGATACATTTGCTGTTTCTGATAACTTTTGTTTTTTATATCAGAGCGCCGGAGAGAGCTTTGTTTACATCATTAACTTTACTAAGCTCAGCATTATGAAAAACCGCTTCAAATTTGAATGCGATAAAGTAATGATGACAAAATCGGGATACGTTCTGGTTTATACACCTGAGAATAACGGATTAGTTTATTTCGTAAAACCTGACGGTTCCTACGGACATTCTAATGTTTCGGTTCCCGTTGAGGAGTTTTACGGCGAGGACAGTCAGGGTAATATCTATTACGCGGGTACAAACGGTGTGACGTTTGCGACCTTTGACGGTAATTCATTTGTACCTACGAACCGAAAGCTGACAGATATTGACGCTGATCTTACCAAGCATTGTAACCCTGTCGAGATTTTTGATAAAAGCTATATAGCGGATTATACAGGAAAGCTTTTTACATTAAACAACGGAGATACCGAACTCGTTTATTCTTTTGCCCGTCCGCTTTATTCCGCAACGGGATATCAGGGCTTTGGCTCAGAGATTGTTTTCCTGTCCGGCACGGATTATGTTGTAGGAATGGGATATAACAATGAATTGATCGTTGTAAATATCAAGACCGGAGAGCAGGTGTCGTCCGTTACAACTGCCCATAACGTATATGCGCTTGTAACGTTTGGTTCACGTATATTGTGCTTTGAAAAAGACAGCGGCGGAGATTATTGCGAGATTCTTTCTCTGCTGGATTTTGGAGCCATAGAAACGCGTGTGTTTGATCTTAATGAACAAAGTGTTTACGCAGGCAGAACCAAAGAAGATATTGCCGTTAGATATAATCAGGCGATAGGAAACGCAGATTTATCCGCTCCGATTCTTTCCGACCCCGGCTCCGACAAAGCTCCTTATGCAGCGTCTGTGGTTTCCGGTGACGCACAGCAGACACTACTCGGCTTTTCAAACTATCAGCGCTGGCTTGCCGGACTTAGCGCCTATACCACCGGTAACAGCGAGGCTTTGGATGCGGCGGCAAAGGGAGCTATCTTGCTTGCCGCGTCTCCGGTAAAAGGGCACTATCCGCCTAAGCCCGTCGACATGGATCAAAGTTTTTACGAAACCGCATATAAGGGTACCGGTGGAAATCTTTCCTACGGGCATCCATCTACTATCAGCGGCGGGGTCGAGTCAATTCGTTCCCTGACCAATGATGTTTATAATCTGTCCAATCACGAAAGTGTCAGCGCAGACGGAACGTACTACCAAGGCTATAATACGCCCGGTCACCGGATTGCGTTTTTGCAGCGCGGAGGTAATCATTTATCATACGGTGCTGCTGATGGTATATTGGTACAGTACTATGAGTTTGCACAGGATGACCCAAACCACTCGGGTAATTTCATCGAGACTGATAATAACCAAAACGCCTATGCATGGCCGTCCCCGGGCGCATTCCCCGCAGATGAGATCGACCGCAAAGCTGTGTGGACGGTTCATCTAAACACAGATGTTATCAACACAAGTAAACATCATCTGGAAATCAGTATCACTGACCTTGAATCAGGCGAAACTTTCATTCGCAATACCGTAATGCATGATACTGACGGTCAGCGCGAGGGTTATTCGCTTTGCAATTACTGGGGCAAGTGCATTAGCTATACACCGCCAAAAGCTGACAGCTATGACGGCAAAAGCTATCGTGTCACTATAAATGATCTTCTTGACGCAAGGGGTATGCCTGCTTCTGTTACATATACCATCAATTTCTTCGACTATGGCTCCGCTACTTACATAATTGACGGGGAAGAGTACAGGATTTCTGACGACGGAAAACTTGTGTTGCTCAATCCGCCTACGGAACCGACTAACGCAGAACCTACGACAGAGCCGGTGACGACAGTAGAACCTACAACGGTACAAGTGACTACCGCAGAGCCTACAACAGAACCGGCTTCGACCAATGCCGATCCGAGTACTGAACCTACGCAGAGCCCCAAAATTTCATTCCTCTGTGGTGATGTCAATAACGACGGCAAGGTGAACGGCGCGGATGCAGGTATACTGTCACGTTATTCGTCAGGAACAAAGGGGATGGAACAGCGTATCATAAACCGGGACGCTGCCGACTTGAACCGTGACGGTAAGATAAACGGCGCAGATGCAGGTATTTTGTCGCGTTATTCCTCGGGATGGACGCGCTACGCACAATATATAATAATAATCGAGTTATAAAAGATCAGGCGGTAATGACAAATATCATTACCGCCTGAATTGGTTTTAAGTTATAATGTTTGTGCGAGCTGCTTGATATAATCTGTCAATTGATCTTTGGTTTCGGGATGCTGTAAGCCGATTTCGATCTGCGCCTGAAGTATTCCGAACTTGTTGCCGATGTCATATCTTTTGCCTTCAAATTCTACAGCGGTCATACCGCGTGTTACGGCGATCTCTCGCATAGCGTCTGTCAGCTGGATCTCTCCGCCGACGCCGGGTTCTGTGCGTTCCAGAATATCAAATATCTCGGGAGGAAGCACACATCTGTCCAAGATCGAATACAGCGACAGCACTTCTTCCTTTG
>CAMHCD010000006.1 GCA_946183545.1 uncultured Clostridia bacterium | reverse complement strand
GGTGAAGCAACTGACTCTGCACCTTCTTGACCTTGTTGATGGTCTCTACCATGTGAACCGGGATACGGATGGTTCTCGCCTGGTCAGCGATAGCCCTTGTGATCGCCTGACGGATCCACCAAGTCGCATAGGTTGAGAATTTGAATCCCTTGGTATGATCGAATTTTTCGACCGCCTTGATCAGACCGAGGTTGCCCTCCTGGATCAGGTCGAGGAACTGCATGCCTCTGCCGAGATAGCGCTTGGCAATGCTGACGACCAGACGCAGGTTTGCTTCGCTCAGGCGCTGCTTGGCGGCAACGTCGCCGTCCGAAATGCGGATGGCGAGCTCTCTTTCCTCGTCGGAGCTGAGAAGCGGCACCCTGCCGATCTCCTTGAGGTATACCTTGACGGGATCATCCACGGTCAGACCGGTTTCCGACGGCTGTAAATGGTCGTCCTCCTTGCTCTCCTCGTAGCTGAGCTCGATATCGTCGATCTTGATCTCGCCCATGTCCTCGATGATCTCGATTCCCTGCGCTTCCAGCGCTTCATACAGCTTTTCCAGCTTTTCGGGATCAAAATCGCCTTCGCCTAACGCGTCGAGAATGTCCTGGTTGGTGAGCGAGCCCTTCTGCTTGCCGAGGTCGATCAGTTCTTTGACCAGTGACTTCTTTTCCTGTTGAGCCATAAGTATACTTCCTTTCTCTTACCTATTTCTTATCCTGCCGCATTCTTGCAAAATAATGGTTGATATCATCGTCAGACATGGCGCTCTTGTCCTCCGGCTTGCTGCTCTCGCTCGTAATAACGCCAATATATTCCCTCAATGACCGGGTCGTCTGCGCTACGGCGGTGTGCTTGTGAAGCATGCGGTAAATGCGCGCCTGTTCTTCGGCGGTGAAATCTGCGGTAATATTGTTCAGCGGCTCTAAGCCGTCTGCTATACGCTTTGAAAAATATTCGTAAAACCGCCTGATCAGCGGATTAGTGAACTGTTCCGGTTTAAGCTGGCGCTCAATGGCGCTCAGTGAATCCGGGTGGTTGATCAGGTACACGACCAACCCTTCCTCCGCGGCTGTCGCCCGTTGGGTTACGCCTCGTTCGGCGTCCGTTCGCTCTTTGCTGCCGCTCAGATCGGACTGCATCTGACGCATTTCCTTGCGGCGATGGTCGCGTCTGGCACGCGCGTTCAGGCTGTTGATCTGGGTGAGCAGCGCGTTTTTGTCTATTTCAAATTCCTTGCTGAGACGCGAAGTGTAGACGTCGCGCTCGATGGGGCTGTCGATCTCCGCGATCATCCGGGCTGCCGCTTCCAGAAAGCTCACCCTGCCCTCCGGCAAGCTGAGGTTATACTGCGAACGCAGCTTTTGCAGGCGGTATTCGACGTCGTTGCCGCTCTTTTCAATGAGAGCGCGAAAGGCTTCCGGTCCGTCGGCGCCTTTGGTTTTGAGAAATTCGTCGGGATCCTTGCCGTTGGGGATCGAGAGCACGCGCACGCCCAAGCCGGCGCTGCGCAGTATGGGGATCGCACGCGCCGTCGCCTTTTGTCCGGCTTCATCTGCGTCGTAGCAGATGATGACCTCCTCGGCGTAGCGCTTCATCAGCACCGCCTGCTCGCTTGTCAGGGCAGTTCCCAGCGAAGCAACGGCAAACGGGAAGCCTGCCTGATTGACGGAGATGACGTCCATGTAGCCCTCGCACAACAATAACGCGCGGCTGCCGGAATTTTTCGCGTTGTTAAGCGAAAAAAGATTTTCGCTCTTTTTGAAAACCGGCGTGTCGGAGGAATTGAGATATTTCGGCTTCTCGTTCGTCATGATCCTGCCGCCGAAGGCGATCACGTTGCCTCGCAGGTCGATGATCGGGAACATCACGCGGTTGCGGAAGCGGTCGATCACGCCGCTGCCGCTGCGACGTTTGACGGCAAGGTTGGCGGAAGTGAGCACGTTTTCGGAAAAGCCCTTCTGGCGGAGATGGTCGCTCAGCGCCGTCCAGCTGTCCGGCGCAAATCCCAAGCCGAAATGCCGGATGGTCTTGTCCGACAGCATTCTGCCGCGCAGATAGTCCAGCCCCGGCTTGCCCTGCGGCGACATGAGCGTTTTGTAGAAAAACCGCGCCGCCTCGCGGTTGGCTTCATAGATCTGACGGCGCAGGTTGCTCATGCTGTTGTCGTAGTTGTCATCCGGCATCTCCATGCCGGCACGCTGCGCCAGATAACGCACGGCTTCGACATAATCGAGGTTCTCGATCTTCATGATGAAGGAGATCACGTCTCCAGCAGCGCCGCAGCCGAAGCAGTAGAAGGAGTCGGTTTCGGTATAGATGTTGAAGGAAGGCGTTTTTTCGCCGTGAAACGGACAGAGACCGACCATGTTCCTGCCGCGCCGTTTGAGGCTCACGTATGACGAGATGATCTCGGTGATGTCGTTTCTCGCCTTGAGTTCCTGAATGAATCCCTCAGGAAATGCCACAAAACTCCCTCCTTTTTTTATAATGCATTAATAAACTACGCAGTTTTGGCAATTATTCCTCTTTTTTTTCGAAAAATTTTTACGAAAGCTGCGGAAGTTCCGTCGCGAAATAATCCTCTCCGTCGGAAACCGCCTGAACGGAGCCCGATGTAGCGTCCGCAAGCTTCTTGTTGAGTCCGGGCAAAGCCTGCGGCGGTATATGGAACCGAAGCGTCACATCGGATTCATAGACGGTATCGTCGACTGCGGCGCCGTTATCAATCAGCAGAGAACTGATCTTGCCGTACTGGTTATAGGTACAGCGCGCTTCACAGAGCAGGCAGGACTGCATGAGCACCGGATGTCCGGCTTCCAAAGCGATCTTGCTCCCTTGGGAATAGGCGCGAACCAAGCCGCCGGTACCCAGCAGGATACCGCCGAAATAGCGCGTGACGACCACACAGACGTCGTAGAGGTCGTTCTTGACGATCACATCCAACACCGGCATACCGGCGGTTCCGGACGGCTCTCCGTCATCGCTGTAGCGCTTGATGTTGCCCTCTCTGAGCGAATAGGCGTAGACGTTATGCCGCGCGTCCCAATGTTTGGAACGGATCTCGCCGATGAAGGCGGTCGCCTCCTCCTCGGTCTTGACCGGCTTGACATAGCCGATGAAGCGCGAGCGCTTTTCTGTAAATTCGTCCTGCGACTGCTGTGATACCGTTTTGTAATCCCTGTTCATGTAATTCTCCGATAAAAGCGAAAACAAGGCGACACTGCTGTGCCGCCTTTGTGATTCGATGATTATTTCGTGATGTTGAAACGCTTCTTGAATCTGTCAACACGTCCGCCTGTGTCTACAAGCTTCTGCTTTCCTGTGTAGAAAGGATGGCACTTTGAGCAAATTTCAACACGGATATCCTTTCTGGTTGAACCTGTCTCAATGACGTTGCCGCAAGCACAAGTGATCGTGGTCTGCTCATACTTAGGATGGATATTTTCTTTCATGCTTATCACCTACTTCTTTACACAATTAACAGATAGATTATACTACATCTTTCTGAAAAATGCAAGTCTTTTTTGGAATTTTGCGATTAATTTTTTATTTAATTGCCTTTGTGTCGATTTCTTCCTTCGCAATCGCCAGGAAATCAGCCACCTGCATCGCGCCGAGGTCGCCTTCTTTTCTGTGACGGACGGAGATCGTACCGGCTTCGATGTCCTTGTCGCCGACGATGATCATGTAAGGCACCTTCTCGAGCTGCGCTTCGCGGATCTTGTAGCCGATCTTCTCGCTTCTGGAGTCGACCTCTACGCGCATGCCCGCTTCGTCAAGCTTCTTCTTGATCTCATAGGCGTAGTCGAGGTGTCTGTCGGCGACTGCGAGCACCTTGACCTGAGTGGGAGCCAGCCACAGCGGGAACGCGCCGGCGTACTTCTCGATCAACAGCGCCAGGGTTCTCTCGTAGCAGCCGATGGACGTGCGGTGGATGATGTAGGGGTTCTTCTTCACACCGTCGCGGTCGACGTATTCCATGCCGAATTTCTCGGCGATCATCGGGTCGATCTGGATGGTGATCAGGGTGTCTTCCTTGCCGAATACGTTCTTGATCTGGATGTCGAGCTTGGGACCGTAGAACGCCGCTTCGCCGATACCGATCTTGTAGTTGATGCCGAGGTGATCGAGGATCCTGCCCATCATGTCCTGAACGCGGTTCCAGTCCTCCTCGGTGCCGATGTATTTTTCGCGGTCGTTGGGATCCCACTGGGAGAAGCGGTAGGATACGTCCTCATACAGACCGACGGTTTTGAGCATGAAGGTCGCGAGCTCGACGCAGCGCTTGAATTCATCCTCGAGCTGCTCGGGCGTACACATCAGATGACCTTCGGAAATGGTGAACTGACGGACGCGGATCAGACCGTGCATCTCGCCGCTCGCCTCGTTGCGGAAGAGCGTGGAGGTCTCGTTGTAACGGAGCGGCAGATCGCGGTAGGAGCGCTGCTCGTTGAGATATGCCTGATACTGGAAGGGACAGGTCATGGGACGCAGCGCGTACACCTCATCATCGCTGTCGGGATCGCCAAAGACGAACATGCCGTCCTGATAATGATCCCAGTGTCCGCTGATTTTATATAAATCGCTCTTTGCCATAAAAGGAGTTTTGGTGAGCTGCCAGCCGAGGCTCTGCTCCTTGTCCTCTACAAAGCGCTGCAAAAGCTGGATGACCCTTGCGCCCTTGGGGAGCAGGATGGGCAGGCCCTGTCCGATATAGTCAACGGTTGTAAAGAAGCCAAGCTCTCTGCCTATCTTGTTGTGGTCGCGCTTTCTGGCTTCCTCCATCATTTTGAGATGCTCCTCGAGCATTGAAGCCTTGGGGAAGGCGATACCGTAAACACGGCAGAGCTGCGCGTTGTTTGCGTCTCCGCGCCAATATGCGCCTGTGCAGTTTGTAAGCTCAAACGCCTTGATGGGCGAAACGCTCATAAGGTGAGGACCTGCGCAAAGGTCTGTAAAATCGCCCTGCTTGTAGAAGCTGATGTTCTCCCCTTTGTCGCTGTGCTCGGAGGCGAGCTCGACCTTGTAAGGCTCGTCCATCTCTTTAAGCTTTTCGATAGCTTCCTGTGGGGGCAGTTCAAAGCGTGTGATCTCTAAGCCGGACTTAACTATTTTTTTCATCTCGGCTTTGATTTTTTGAAGATCATCGTTGGAGAAGGGCTTTTCTACGTCAAAATCATAGTAAAAGCCGTTTTCGATAGCGGGACCGATGGCGCATTTTGCGTTAGGATACAGTCTTTTTACAGCCTGCGCCAGCACATGAGAGGCAGAGTGCCAAAAAGCGTGCTTACCGTCGGGGTCGTCAAAGGTGAGAAGCTCAACCTTACAGTCAGCGTTCAGGGGAGTGCGCAGGTCGCACACATTGTTATCTACCCTTGCAGCGCAAACGCTCTTGTACAAGCCCATACCTATAGACTTTGCGATTTCGGCGGGTGTGATACCGTTGTCAAATTCCTTTACAACGCCGCCCTTTAATTCAACATTGATCATAGTGATTCTCCTTATCTGAATAATATTCTTCACAAAATAAAAAGTCCCAATACCTCAGCGGTATTGGGACGAAGTTACTCGTGGTTCCACCCAAGTTCGGCGCATAATAATTATTGCGCCCTTATTTAAGACGATAACGCAGTCTGTACGCCGTGCCATTTCCTGCACGAAGCTCCGAGGCGGTAAGCTGTAAGTCCGAATATGAAGCTTTCAGCGTTTGCTTCACTCTCTGAAAACGGGTAGTTACGGCTCATGTCCTCTTCTATGCCGTATTCATATGATAACACCGTGTTAAGACAATGTCAAGAATGAATTTTTATTTTTCAAGATCCTTTAAAAGGTTGTTGATTTCATTGAGTCTTTTCTCGTAGTAATCATCATCCTTCTTTTCATCACGGGTCACATTTTCAAACTGCTCGTTAACAGCGTCAACATGTGACTGTTCCGACTTCTTGGCATCTCCCGAAGATTTTTTCGCCTTTGCGGTTTCGTCTGATTCTGCCGTGCTGTCGGACTTTTTGCCGTTCTTAACGTTATCCAACATCTGCTTTGCGTTGTCGACAGACTTTTTAGTTTTAGTCTCTAACCCGTATTCGCCAACATAATCCTCGTCAAAAACCTCATTAGGCATAATCAAAGAATCGTTTCCTTTTGCCTGTTCATGCTTGTTAAAATAAGGTACCGGCTCGTCATCATCTACTTCATCTTGGTAGCCCATAATGAAATCATCCATACCCTTGGCGTTAGCGTAATAGTCGTCATTGACCTCTACGTTGGGCTCCCTCTCCTCGGGCGGTTCGGTAAAAACCAGGTCTTCGTACTCCTTTGTATCCATGTACTCCATCTCGCTGTCAACACGATCAAGGATCTCTATTTCTCTTTTAGTGAGAAATCTTTTCTGTCTGAGACGGTTTATGGTTCTGGCATCAACAGGGAGACCGTCGATGACCTCAAACTCATCCTTAGTATATGAGTTAGCAAACAGCTCAGCGATAAATGAAGCCGCATACAAGCCCAGAATAATAAACTGGATCGCAGCAAGCATAGAGGAATACTCAAAGCCCTCTCTCATAAGACGGCAGATTTCGTAAACACCGAAGGTCAGCGAAACGGAAACAGCCGGCAAACCGTAAATAAAGCAGGATTTAACGGGGTTTCTGCCCTTGATGCGCGATACGATCATTGAATTTGAGAACAAATACAGGGTGAGGAAAATGTAGCAGAACATAGAGGTAAGATCGCGTGAATAGATGGAAGCTTTTGTAGCCATCAGGAATTCCGTTACCAGCTCCGCACATCCCCAAAGCGCAGGGAATACAAACAGAATAGAAACATTTGACACGATGCTTTTACCCTGAAAATGCACCTTGGATATAAGCATCAAAGCAATACCCGCGGGCAAAGAAAAGATCGCGCAAATGACGATCATCATGAAATACTCGGAATCAAGGCTGTTGGAGAGCGCTGCGGAAAACCTCGCCGCCGCACTTGCAATAACCATGGCGCCGCCTATCAAAGACAAAGCTCCTGCGGCAACGTTCTTCTTTACCGGATACACGGGAGAAGTTTTGCGGTCAAAAATATTGATTATTACACACACAACAAACAATCCGACGCAAACACCGATCACCGCGTAAGTGATGTTCATTGCATTCATTCCGAGGAACAAACCGTTGCCGTCAAGTCCGAACAAGCTCATAAGCTTGAGGAACATCATGGCAAGGAATGCCGGAATAAACGGAATCACTGAATATTTAACTCTCATACATAATCTCCATCCTGACACAATGTCATAAATATTTGCAAGAGTAATCTTTACTAAAAAGCGTACATATAATATTTTAAGCGAAATAAAGGCTATTGTCAAGAAGAAATAATGATAATATATCCGGAATTTAATGTTTTTTATTGTCAGTAGTGTGAAACGGGGGATTTTTTGAAGCCAAAACTGCTAATGGTGATCTGTTTTTTTGCCGCTATGGCGATGATACCTCTGCTTTGCGTAAACGCCGGAAAGCCCAAAAGAAACGGTGGTTCAGACAAGCTGTCCGAAACCGACCTGTGCAGCGTGGTTTGTAATTATTGCAGGAACGATTACTGCGACAGCGCCATAGACGCTGTCAGTTGTATTATACGAACCAACAGTAAGTGCGGAAAACGATACAACGGCAAAGTTAATTCTGATAAAGAATTATATTATCGTGTCGAGAAGATTTTTAATTCTAATTCAGAATTATTATATCAAAAAAGCTCCGTGTCATCCATCCCCTTTGCCCCATGTTCAAACGGAAGCACAATTGCAGAAGGCAAGCAAAGCTCCGTCGCCTCGCCTTGGGACTGTTTTTCCTCACGTTATGATCCGAAAAACCGCTGTACCGGCATAAGCCTCGACGGGGTCGATTATCTGTGCAAAAACGGTTTCAGCAAAGAAGAAGCGATAAAATGGTATATTCCGGAGGCAGAGATAAAATAATGCCATTCCGGGCGTTGCCGCAGATCCGCGCAAGCCCGAAATGACATAAGATCAAAAGATCACTGTTTTACGTTTTTTCTTTTATTAAAGCATTTTTTATCGAAGGACGGGTTGAAGGCATAGAAGTTTTTGCTGTCCAGCTTATCCGTCAGCAGCCGGAGGTTTTCGCCGAAGCGCTGGTAATGCACAACCTCTCTTTCCCTCAGAAAGCGGATAGCGTCCTTTACGTCGTAATCATCGCAGTAACGCAGGATGTTGTCATAGGTCGTTCGGGCTTTTTGCTCCGCCGCCATATCCTCATGAAGGTCGGTAATGGGGTCTCCCTTGCTTTGGAGGTACGCGGCGGTAAAGGGTACGCCCGCGGCGGAGGAAGGATAAATTCCCATGGTATGCGCCACAAAGTACGCGTCAAGCCCTGCCTTTTGGATCTCCTCGGGAGTCTGGTTCTTTGTAAGCTGATAGATTATAGCGCCTATCATCTCCAAGTGGTTGAGCTCCTCGGTGCCGATATCAGTTAGAGTCGCCTTAAGCTCGGGCATTGGCATGGTAAACCGCTGGCTCAAATAACGCAGCGACGCGCCGAGCTCACCGTCAGCTCCGCCGTACTGCTCGGCAATGATCTTTGCAAGCTTTGGGTTCGGATTCTTTATATTCACAGGGTATTGCAGCTTTTTTTCATATACAAACATCAGTCGTTCTCCTCGCTTTCCCACGGCCACGGTCCGTTGATCCAGTTCCACATATTACCGTCCGTCTCTGATTTTTGCAGCGGTCCGTACTGCGCCTCGTATTCTTTTTTAAGCGCGGCTGCCTTTTGTTTGCAAATATTCATCTTTTCAATGATACCTGCATCCTTTGGGTGCGTGTCTAAAAACAGCTGCAAGTCCAGCGCGGCAAACTGGTGGGTGGATAACTGCCTGAGCAGAGCCTCACGTTTTGTCATTGCCGTCACCGCACTTGCTGCCGTAAAACGGTTTATTCAGCTCCGGGAACATCGTGCCTGCGGTAAAGCCGTGGTCAGCGGAATAAACATCGGTGTTAAACGCCTGATACGGTACATACGCCATTGCAAACGCAGGCTGCTCCGGAAGCTTTGACAGACCGTATTCACGGTCTATCCAATCATTGAGCTTCACTTTCATTTCTCCTTTCATTGAGCAACGCTCAATACAGAATATGCAAACGGCAAAGCTTCCGTGAATAGTTGACGCTTCGTCGGCATATACTGTTATAAAAAGAAAACGAGGCGATAAAATGAACAAGGTTAAGATTTATCTGCCGTCTGTGCTGATCCCGTTGGTATCGGGCGGAATAATAGGGCTGATAACCTCAGGCTCGATGGACTATGATATGCTCAAACAGCCGCCGCTTTCTCCGCCGGGTGTGGTCTTCCCCATTGTGTGGACGATCTTGTATATCCTGATGGGCGTGGGCTACGGTATGCTAAAAGAAAACGGCAAGCTTGACGACACGGTCAACATCCTGTATTACGGGCAGTTGATTATCAATCTGCTCTGGCCGATCGCGTTTTTTGTACTCAAATGGCGGTTGTTCGCTTTCTTCTGGATCCTGCTGCTCGACGCGGCGGTCATCCTTATGGCGCACCAATTCTACAAGCGCTATAAAACTGCGGGGTATTTGCAGCTTCCCTATGTGATTTGGGTGCTGTTTGCAAGCTATCTTAATATCGGCGTGGTATTCCTAAATTAATGCGCCGATGGGCACTACCGCCCTCCTATCCTAACAAAACCGATATCGGCAAGCCTGATCAACGGCTGGATTCGGCTACTTTCTATACAACAAAAAACACCCGGGCAATGCTGATTTTCCGTCAGCTTGCCCGGGATAATGTTATTTATGATTTGTTTTATATAATCAGAATACAGGGAGAATACTGATTATCAAGCCAACTCAGAGTATTGATCATATCCTCCTCGGATACCGCTACGCAGCCGTGAGTCGGCATTGAATTTACGTGCATAAAGAACGCTGAACCGGCTCCCTTGACCACCGGATCGGTATTGTAATCAAACGCAAATCCGTAGTTGTAGTTATTAGGATAATCGATCATATGCTCCGCAGACTGCCAGTCCATATCATCCGTACCCTCGATATGCTGATTATAATACTCAGAATTCGGGTCGTCTACCCAGTATGTGTCCTCGGTAACTTGGAAATAATCCAAGCCGGTATCGACCGAAGCGTCAAAGCCAAAGGCTGTTGAAATGCCGAACAGACCGGCAGGAGTTACTGATTCGCCCTCGCTTGCCTGACCTACACCTCCCATACCGACAAATCCGCTGACAGCAGGCATGTCTTCGGGAGCTTCCCATTTACCGCCGTTTTTCTGATAATAAGTGATAACAGCAGAGGAACCGCCGCCCGAATCCACAACAATAAGCTGACTGCCGTATAAGCTGTTAACACTCAAGCCGCTTTGCTCCAGAGCGTTTGCGAGCTCATCGGGAACAGCTGTGTTTTGGGGTTCGGCAGGATTTGAAGTTACCGTTTCGTTTTTATCGGATTTGGCAGCGTCAGCAGCGACGGTGTTGTCTTGCTTTTTGGGGGTGGATGCGGTAGTTGCCTTTGTGGCGGTCACAGTCGTGCTTTGGGTCGAAGGCGCCGCCGTAGTCTGAGGTACCGTGTTTGAGCTAACGGCTTTATTTGGCTTGGAATTCATCAGTACAATAGCTATAGCAATTCCTATAGCCGCCAAAACCGCAACGCAAGCAATGATAATAACGGTTATAAGCCTTTTTTGCTCGCGGCTCAAAGGCTGCTTCGGCGAATCCTGCATTATGATATTGTTGGGATCATTCTGCTGTGTATTATCACGCGTTTCTTCATTTGGCTTTTTAGGTTTTCCGTGTTTAGGTGCAGCGTATTTTCCGCTCATTTGTTACTCCTTAGCTGATGACAATGTATGGATTTTCGTTCTTGTCGAGCATACTTAACAGGGAATCCATATCATCCTTATAAATATTGACGTCGCCCCAACTGGTTGAAAGATCGCTGCTTTTACCGGTCAGATAAATTCCCGAGCCCTTGTTGTACTCGCCCTTTTGGTAGCCGTTGCCGTTGTGCTCGATCAAAATACATGCGTAGAATTTGCCTGAAGCAAAGTTGTTATAGATGGGATCGGAGGAATTCCAGTCGCCTGCGGCATTACCGCCCTGCTTTGTGTTGTAATACGCGGAGTTCGGGTCGGTGATCCAGATATCGCCGCTGTTGACCGGCTCTATGTTCATGTTGGTGGTGACCGAATTGGTCGTCAGCACCATGCCTAACTTGTATTTGCCCTTCGGCGTAGCGGAAAGTCCCTCCTGCGGATCATCGGTAATGCCGTTGTTGCCGACATACGCGTCACATTTAAGAGCAACTATAGGTCTTGCCTCAGTGTAGTCCACATAAGTAAGACTTGCGGAGGTAGAGCCGCTGTTCTTTTTGACATAGACCACCTGCTTGGAATCGGAAACGGGGTCAAACTTCAGCGCCTCGGCTTCGTTATAATTTTCCGGGATCTTGGTGATGATCGTATCCACTCCGCCGGAATAGTCGCCTGAGGATATCATGTCCGCTGTTTGGCTTATAAGCTTCTTCTTGGCAGTGTCGGTGACATGCTCCTTGCCCTTACCGGTCGCGGAGATACCCGCCTTGTGGTTTTTGCCGTCAACAACGATCAGGATACCGTCGCCGCCCGCCTTCTTTTTGCAGTTGCTGTCGGCGTATTTTTGTGCGCCGCCGCTCGGCTCGCTCATCAGGCAGACATACACGGTATGACCGATAGCGTCGGTCTTGGCTTCCAAGCTGCCTTGCAGCTCGTTCAGCTCTTCATCAGGCATAAAGCTGCTGTTTTCAACGGTAATATTGTCAAATTCAAGCTTGGATTCTATCGGTTCAGCTGTCGGGTCATTGCCGGAAACGCTGCTGGCGGTATTTGAACCGGAAGAGGCTTCGTCGTCTCCTGTTTTGTTCATATTGCCGTACAGTATGAGCGCAAATATCATCAGCGCTACCGCAACGACCGAGATGCCGGCTATGATAACGATTTTAAGACTGATGTTTTGTTTAGCCGGCTGAGCGTTGTACTGCGGATAATTCTGCGGCTGCTGAGGATACTGCGGCGGATGATAGGAAGTCTCGGCGCTTTGCGTGGCATCGGTTGGATCGACCGAGTAACCGGGCTGACGCCGGGACGGATCCGCCCCTTGAGGATAACCCTGATTGTTAACGGCAGGCGTTTGATTCGGAAAAAACGAGCCCTCAAAGCTTTGAGTGACCTCTTCATTAGCGGAGTATTCTGTGGGAACGCCGACTGTAGGCATATCTCCCGAGTAAGGCTGACTGTACGAACCGGGAGCGCTTACGGTTACATCCTCGGGGGTTACCGAAGGTTCATTGCTGCGCAGCGGCTGACCGCAGTGATAGCAAAAAAGAGCATTGGCATCGTTTTTCTTATTACAGTTCCTGCAAATCATCATTTATCCCTCCGTTGGGCTTAGATATAATTCTATATTAACATAATAATACTGTAATATCAAGTGTTTTATAAAACGAAAACCGCTGTGCCAATACACAGCGGTCCGGATCAACCAATATGTTCAATTGTCTCGGTGTCGTCCTCAAGCGTGATATACTTTTTCTCTGTTTTGATCAAATCATCACTGTAATCGTAAAGCTTGCGGAAGCTGGCTGCTGCCTTTGTCCAGTTCTTTTGCTGGCTTTCGTTCAGCTCCGTTTTGCCTATATTATATTTATCTACTAACAACTTGCCTAAATACTCGGTGAATTTTTCACAGCCGTAGATATTAAGATGATCGTAATTGTAAAAATCATTTTTTAAATCGATGCCTATTTTTTTATAATCGCGCTCGAAATCGTAAAAATCAAAACCATTTTTCCGAACCATTTCCGCGATCGTATTGTTGCGTTCCGAACGAACGACATTATTGTCGCTGATAAGGTGCGGCGCTCTGAAAAATACGATATTGATCTTATTTTCCTTGCAGTACTTCATAAGCTTATTGAGCTCCGTCACTGCTGTTTCGGTAAGCGGGCTTTTTTTTGTGTCCTTTAGGACCTCCGCGTTATAGGTTTTTTGCAGCGGCTGAAAAACACGCGTTCTTGTTTTAAAGCCCTTTAGCAACGATTCGCCGCGCACCTGCTGCTCAAAGCATGAGCGCAAATACCTAATAGAGTCGGGGTAATCGTTCCATGCGGAATGATATTTTATGATCGGAAGATAATACTCGATGTGCAGATCCTTATCGATATATTCATCCAAAAACGCTTTTTTATTGTCGTTCATAGGGATATTGTCGATATAGTTGCGGATACTGGATTCCTTAAAGGCGTTCAGATCCTGACCGTCTTTGTCGGCTCCGTACAAAAAGGCGTTGACCTCCATCAGTATCATCTTGGGCGACTGGTTATCCATTACTTCCTTTACCTGTGTAATAGCCGCTGTGGGCGTACATGAGGCGGTAGCGTAATCATAACTGGTAAAGCCGAATTTATCGTACGCCATACCGGGCGCAAAGCTTGCGTAAACCTCGCTGGAACCGATCAGCGCAATATCGACGGTGTCCTTTTCTTCAAGATAGAAGCCATCCAAACGCAGGCGGTTGCTGTCATAATGCAAAAGGATATACTGCTGCATAAACAGCGCTGTGATGATGACGGCAACCAAAAGAGAAATGATCTTAACGATTCTTTTTACGGAAAATACTTTTTTCATGGGCTACCTCTAAAACTGCATGTATACAAAATCAGCCGCGCTGTAGCCCGAACCGTAAACGCCAAACACGATCACGATCATAATGGCTGCGTATATACTGAGCCATTTTACGGCAAACGGCTTCTTCTCGAACATCTCGCGCACCGTAGTGTCGGGATGTCTTTCCTGGATCAGGCTGACAATAAAGATCACAACCGCGCCGATAGCGATAACAATGTACTCCTTAATGCCCATAAGGTTCAAATCAACGAACTGCTTGACCGCAAGAGGTATGTTCTGGTTGGTAAAGAACTTGGCAAAGGTTTCCATTGCCTGTTCAAAATTAGGCGCGACGTCAAACACATAACCTACCAGAATAACTATCAGTGTTCTGAATATCTGAAACGCTGCAAAGCGCTTTGTCTGCATGTTGATGTGCAGCTTGGCGGCAATCGCGTCAAAAACAGGCTTAAGCAGTATGGACAGCATGATGATACCGCCGTTCCATACGCCGAAGGCAACGTACTTCCAGTCGGCGCCGTGCCATACGCCGACAACCAAAAATACGATCAGCGAAGCAATGCTGGTAGGAAGCACCTTTGCGATATGAGCGCCCGCGGCCGTATTGCCAAAACGGGAATCCTTGATGTTCTTGCTTGTTTTGATAAACAGATTGGACATGGCGATGGGATAAAACAGGTAGTTCTTAAGCCATGCGCCAAGTGATATATGCCATCTGCGCCAGTACTCGTTGATTGATTTTGAAAAGTACGGACGACGGAAGTTGTCGATCATGTCGATGCCGAAGATCTGCGCCACACCGCGTGAGATATCGATACCGCCCGAAAAATCGGCGTAGAGCTGCAGTGCATACAGAATTACGGTAAAGGTCAGCGAGCTTCCGCAAAAATTGCCGTAGTTATCGGTGACCGCGGTAATAAGGATAGCCGCTCTGTCGGCAATGACGAGCTTCTTTATAAAGCCCCATAAAATCAGCTCCGCGCCAAGCTTGAAGCGCATAAAATCAAACTCGTGATCCTCATAAAGCTGATGCGCCAGCTGGCTGTGAAGGCTGATCGGTCCCTGAATGATCTGTGGAAAAAAGGACACGAACAGCAGCATTTTAAATGGATTCTTTTCCGGAGCGGCGGTCTCGCGGTACACATCTATGATGTAACCCATAGACTGGAAGGTGTAGAACGAGATACCCAGCGGCAAAAAGAGCTTGAGCGTGGGCGCGGAAAAATCAACGCCGAAACCGCCCAAAATGTCGTTAAGACTGCCCGCAAAGAAATTATAGTACTTCAAAAACGCCAGTATGCCGAAATTCAGCACAAGCAAAAGCGCCATTACCAAGCGTTTATTTACCTTGATTTTGTTTTTGTATTTCTTCTTTTCGTCTCTGCTGATCGTTTTTTTGTTTTCTTTTAAATAAGCCTTTGATTTTCGGGATATCCGGTCTATCCATAAGCCGCCCAAAAACGTACTCGCAGCGGTAAAGACAATGAACATGGCATAGGTGTAACCTGCCAATAGATAGAAAACAATGCTTGCCGCCAGCAAAACCGTCCACTTATAATTCTTTTTAGGAAATAAAAAGTAAACAAGCATCGTCACTAAGACGAAAAAGATAAAATTGATGGATGTATAAGTCAAGAGAATCGCTCCATAATAAAAATACAAAAGTACAGATTTTTCGACAGTACTAATTATATTACAAACCAACGGATTGTCAAGTCAAATAGCGGTATTGGCGTAAGTTTCTACTGTTTTCACCAACAAAAAACAAAAGAATATAAAGTTTAGGCTATACCGCACAACGACGCGTTTTTAATTGAATATGTAGATTTGACACTTAAGAGTACCGTTGTAGGTTTTACGGCGCTTGTCCGCTTTTCTGCCGAACAGCTTTTCAAAATCATCATCTGGAGTTATAACGGTGTAGCGCTTGCCCTTTTGACGTTCAAAACGCTCCCCCATCACCTTATACAGCTCCTCTGCGGCGCGAATGTCAAGCAGACGTTCGCCGTACGGAGGATTGGTAATGACGGTTTGATATCCCTCTGACAGGGTAAAGTCACGTATATCTCGCTGTTCAAAGGTGATCTTATCCCCCACGCCGGCTAACTCCGCGTTCTTTTGTGCGACCTCCAAGGCAGAAGGATCGATATCAAATCCCTGCGCGGTAAAGCTGCACTCGGGTTGTATCATATCTCTTGCCTCCTCGCGCGCACGGGTAAAGGCATCCTCCGGAACACAGCTCCACCTTTCGGCTGCAAAGCTCCTGTTAAGCCCCGGAGCAAGCTTCATTGCCTTCATTGCGGATTCAATCAGAATAGTTCCGCTGCCGCACATCGGGTCGGTCACAAAATGATGCGGACGTACTCCCGAAAGCTCCGCCATAGCCGCCGCGAGCGTTTCCTTGATCGGCGCTTCGTTTGACTGCGCACGATAGCCGCGCTTATGCAGACCGGCTCCCGAGGTATCAAGCATGACGCTGACCTTGTCCTTCATAATCAAAAACTGGATCCTGTGCACCGGACCGGTTTCCTCAAACCACGGCAGCATGTAACGTTGGGAAAGACGGGTGACGACCGCCTTTTTAACGATTTTTTGGCAGTCGGGCACGCTGCTCAGCTTGGAACCAAGGCAGCGTCCGATAACGGGAAAAGCATCGCTCATGCCGATAAAACGCTCCCATTCCAGCGCCTTTACGCCCTCAAACAACTCGTCAAAGCTGAGCGCGGTAAATTCGCCCATCAAAATTTGGATACGTTCGGCGTAACGCGACTGTATGTTTGCCTTGGCAAGCGTATAAAAATCGCCGTCAAACAATACCCTGCCGTTTTCGGCACGGACATTCTTCATGCCCAAAAATCTAAGCTCATTGGCACACAGACCCTCAAGTCCGAAAATACATGGCGCGCTAAAAGTAAGCATATGGTTTCCTCCGTGAAAAATAAGGGTATCGGATAACCGATACCCTGTTATATTTGATCAACCCTTTGTCGGTTCAAGCAAGCCGTAGTTTCCGTCTGAACGTTTATACACTACATTGACCTCGTCGGTGGCTGCGTTAACAAACATGAAGAAGTCGTGGCTGATCATGTTCATTTCCAAAATAGCTTCGTCTACGGTCACAGGCTTAACCAAAACCTGCTTTTTGCGGATAACCTTATATTCTTCAATAGGCTCTTCCTCGATTTCGGGAGTTTCCTGTACAAAGTCGTCTAAGCTGCCGGATTTCATGCGCTTTTCAAGCTTTGTTTTGTTCTTGCGGATCTGGCGCATCAAAATATCAACGGTCTTGTCAAGAGCGTCGTTCATCTCGGGCATCGTGCTTTCGGCACGGAATACCATTCCCTTGTCGCGAATCGTGATCTCCACGGTTTGACGGTTCTTTTCAAGGGTGACAACTACGTTGACGGTAGCCTCATCTGAAAACAGTTTTTTAAGCTTAGAGAGCTTTTTCTCCGCCCTCTCTTTAAAATTATCTCTGAGGTTTACCTTTCTTGCTGTATAGGTGATCTTCATAAAATCTGCCTCCCTTTTTGTTTTATCTTCTGCCGTTGCCGTTGCCTCTGCGGCTGTAGCCGCGGCTTTCACCGCCGCGCTTGAGGTCAGACATTTTATCCTCGCTGGTTTGCTTAAAGCGGGACATCATGTCCTCAAACGTAGACGGATTGCTTTTGCGTGAGCTCTGCCATTCATAGTCGCCCGGCGACTTGACCGGCGGCGCGGGTTTATATGGCTGTCTGGAACGGTTTTGAGCCGGCTTTTGCGGCTTCTTTTGATGCTGAGCGTCCTTTGGCAGCGCCTGCTTCATAGACAGACTGATCTTCCCGTCGTTTACGGACAAGACCTTTACCTTTACCTGCTGCCCTACCTTGACATAATCGCTTATTTCGTTGATATACGTGGGCGCAACCTCGGAAATATGCACCATGCCTGTTTTTGAATCGGGCAAATCGACAAACGCTCCGAACTTTGTTATACCCGAAATCTTACCTTCTAAAATCATTCCGACTTCAATCGCCATAAATTTTGTGTCCCCTCGCGGCGTCCTGCGGCGCCAAACCTATAATACCCTGTTAATTGCCTGCTACGTTAATAAAAATACGTTCGCCTTCGCCAACATAGCCAAGATCCTCCTTGGCTATTTTTTCCATGTACTCGGCAAGATCCTTACCTTTATAATTCTGAACCTTTTCCAGATAATCAGACTGGATCTCAATTACGTTTATCTGCTGGTTAAGCTCGCTGAGCTTTGCCTTTTGCTCCGCAATGCGTACATTCTGATTTATAATAGTAATGACCGCGTAAAATACAAAGCCTATTGCAGCAACATAAAGCAGCAGAAAACGGAATTTTCGCTTCTTTTTAGGAGGAGCGACCTCTTTTGGCCCCTGCTCCTGAACATCAGGAGCAGTCTGTTCTGCCTTCTTGGTTTTCGGCTTTCCTTTACTCATTCAACCAATCCTTATAATAACTAAAAAACTATATACTTATCGACTATCTTACTATTGACTTTATTATACTATACTAATTTCAAAAATTCAATAGTTTTGGAGTCATATTTTGCGCCCTGACAAATATTTCTTTGTGTTAAAACACTATTGAGCGTGTTAAGAACCCTTTTTTTGTCCGCGCTCCACCCGGGAGCAACAAGCAGCTTTTTGTCTCCGTCGCCCGTCATTCGGTGGATCACAACATCGGGAGGTATAATCTCCAGACAATCACAAATCAAATCAACGTATTCCTCCAAGGAAAATGTTTGAAATACTCCGTCTTTATAATCAGTGTACAGATCGGTGTCTTTAAGTACATGCAAAAGCTGAAGCTTTATTCCGTCGCTCCTCTCCCCCGCATAAAGCACGCTTTGCAGCATCATGTGCCTGTCCTCGTGCGGCAGTCCCAGTATGATATGCGTTATCACCTGAACACCGATGCTTTTCAGATCCCTTACCGCCTTATCGTACACGCTTAACTCATAACCGCGGCGGATATAACATGCGGTTTCCGGGTGGATAGTTTGCAAGCCGAGTTCCACCCAAACGGGCTTTTTTCGGTTAAGCCGTTTTAGCAAAGCGAGCACATCATTTCCGAGGCAATCCGGCCGGGTCGCAACGGAAAGCGCGACGATATCGTCCGGCTCCGTTGCCTGCGTAAACAGCTTTTCCAGATACTCAACGGGCGCGTATGTATTTGTAAACGGCTGGAAGTAAGCAATAAATTTTTTGCAGTCGGATTTTTTTGCGATGCGCTGCTTGGCTTCCTCCAACTGTCGTGAAACCGAGAGCGCCTGACTTGCGGCAAATTCGCCCGAGCCTCCCTTGCTGCAAAATACGCAGCCGCGTGTATCGATCGTTCCGTCGCGGTTTGGGCAGGTCATGCCGCCGCTGAGCGATATTTTATATACCTTCTCTCCGAAGGTTTTTGTTAAATATTCGTTTAAAGAATAATAATGCATATAAACTCCTATGAACGGAATAAAGACCGACACGCGGCCGGTCTTTATTGAAAGGAACATCTATGAAAAAACTTTTGAAAGAAATAGGAGATTTCTCTTTGACTGTGTTTATATCATAATGTGTCAATGTGAAAACCATATGAAAAGACAGGTAAAAGTTCGTGAAAGAATATATCACGCAAATGCCTGCACATACTCCATAAACTTTGCGGAGATTTCCTCTTCAAGCTGCTCCAGATCCTCATCCATACCGCCGTTGAAAAACAGCTTGTTATGCTTGGATAATGAAGTATAGGCTCCGGCGAGGTTTTTGCGAACCTCATTTTGCAGCTCGTCACTAACCGCGTCCTTACCGCAGCCGAGTCCTAAATAAACGTTGTTGTCAATAAGCTGTGAGGAGATCGAAGGACTTTTGTCACGGAAGGTACCAAAGCGGCGCAGATTATCTGAAAATTCTTTTAAAGAAAATTCATCCGCTGTTTCCGTATAAGTCTCCGCTATCTTTTCGTCGAGCTCTTGCTCGTTTTCCTCAAGCGAAAAATTGACAGTTGAGATATAATCGTGCATATATTTGGGGGTTGAATACAAAACACGGTACATCCGCATTGCGCAAACCGCGTTTTCGAGGCAGGCAAAGGCTGCATACTGCATATTGCTGTCGTTGAGCCGAAGGAAGCTGTACATATTTTGATAGACCGACTTATTAAGCGAGATCAAAATCAGCCTTTCGTTGTCCTTGAAATCCGAAAACAACGGGTTAGCCACGTAGTGCATCGTAAACTTGTAAGACTTATTGACGTAGTCGGAGAACATCCGCAAAAACTCCGTCAGCAGTTCATTATTGGAAATCGTAAACTGAAACATTCTTCCACCTACCTAAAGCTTGCCAATTCTGCGTTATATAAATCATTTCTGGTAATGTCTGTGTCATATATCAAGCCTGTTTGCTCCTGAAGCGCCGTTATGATCAAATTAGGATTGACGTTGTCGCTGCTACCTGCGCTGAGGGTAATATCCATTACGGCGCAGTCGAGCATTTCACGTACCTCCGCGCTGCGAATACCGGGCTTGATATCTACGGTTTTTAAACCTCGCTTGCTCTTCTTTTCCACTGTTATAGCCTCGCTGTCCAACAGCCCGCGAAGTTGTTTGGTTACAATCGACGACGAAACATCGTCACAGGATATACGCATGGTAAACGAGGCAAAGGCTACCTTGCCGGCTTTCATCAGCGGCTCAGTTACGTCAAATATCCGGATACCGGCAGGCAGACAGGCATTCAAGCGGTCTATAATTTCTTTAAAAGAAAAATCCTCATCCTCTAACTTAACGTCCATACATTCGTTAACTCCGCGAAATCCCAAGGACAGCGGCAGCGGAAAGGTAGCGAACGGGTGAGGATTAAAGCCTTCGGTGTGCCATACGGGGATCTTGCTTTTATGCAAAGCGCGCAGCATAACGCGGTTGAGGTCAAGGTGCGATATGTAGCGGCACGCGCCGTCTTTTTTAAACCATATTCTGATGTTTTTCAAAGCACACGCCCTCCCCGTATTTTGCCGCGCCGCAGCCGCTGCATTGCTGGCGGCAGTGCGGTGTGGTGATATTTTGATAAGCCTTTTTACATTCCTTGAGCAAAAAGCTCTTGGTTACGCCGCAGTCGATATGATCCCAAGGCAAGATCTCGTCAAAGCTGCGTCGGCGGTTGGCATAGAACGCCGGATCGATACCGCATTCCTCAAACAGAGCCATCCAAGCATCAAAATCAAAGCAGTCGTTCCAGCCGTCAAAGTGGAATCCGCGCTCACACGCAAGCGCCATCGCCTTGCACAGCTTGCGGTCGCCGCGCGCAAACACCGCTTCCACAAAGCTGGTATCGGCGTCGTGATAGTGGAATGATATCTTCTTTGTTTTGATATTGTCCTTTAAGTGCATCTGCTTTTCGTGCAACACCGGAATAGTGTCCTGCGGCTCCCACTGGAACGGCGTAAACGGCTTTGGCACAAAGGAGGACGCGCTGAGCGTTACCCTGACGGATTTGCCCTTTGCCCTGTTTGGAGTTTCGTAGTAGGTATTGACCACTTCCTGACCCAAGTCGGCGATAGCCTTTACGTCATCCATCGTTTCGGTGGGCAGACCTATCATAAAATACAGCTTAATGGTTGTCCAACCTCCGGCAAAGGCGGTAGAACAGGTCTGCATTAGCTCGTCATGCTGAACGTTTTTATTGATCACGTCGCGCATACGCTGACTGCCTGCCTCGGGAGCAAAGGTCAGTCCGCTTTTGCGCACGGTCTTGATACGGTTCATGATGTCGTCGGTAAAGCCGTCTACACGCAGGGAAGGTAGCGAAACGCTTACCTTCTCCTCCCTGCACCAATCGGTCATTTGCTCGAGCAGCGGAACTATTTGAGTATAGTCGCTGGAGCTGAGCGAGGAAAGCGAAACCTCGTCGTAGCCTGTATTTGCGCACAGCTCCCTGCACTGTCGGCGTATGGTTTCGGGGGATTTTTCGCGAACGGGACGATATATAAAGCCCGCCTGACAAAAGCGGCAGCCGCGGATACATCCGCGCAGCATTTCCTGAATGGCTCTGTCGTGCACGATCTCAATTAGCGGAACCACAAAGCGGTCGGGATAAAAGCTTTCGTCCATGTTTTTCATAATGCGCTTATGGATCACGGCAGGCGCGTTGTGCGTCGGGGTAAAGCTCTTTATGGTGCCGTCCTCGTTGTATTCCACCTCATAAAGCGACGGAACGTAAACGCCCTCGATCTGCGCTGCTAACTGCAAAAACTCATCCTTGGTTTTGCCCTGATCGCGGCACTGACGGAACAGCTCGATAACTTCCAAGTCCACTTCCTCGCCTTCACCGATGAAAAAGATGTCTACAAAATCGGCGATCGGCTCAGGATTACATGTATTGGGACCGCCCGCAACCACGATGTTCTTCATTTCGCGGCGGTCGCGCGAATAAATAGGAATATTGCTCAGCTTGAGCATATTCAGCATATTGGTAAAGCTCAGCTCATATTGCAGAGTAAAGCCGATAAAGTCAAAATCAGACACCGGGTCGCCGCTTTCGAGCGCGTAAAGCGGAATATTATTCTTTATCATGATCTCTTCCATATCCACCCAAGGGGCAAAAACACGCTCGCACCAAATATGATCGACGCTGTTGAACTGGCTGTACAGGATCTTCATTCCCAAATGCGACATGCCCACCTCGTAGGTATCCGGAAAACAAAAGGCAAAGCGCACATCAACATCTTTTTTATCCTTAATTACCTCGTTGAGCTCTCCGCCCACATAACGTCCGGGCTTTTGCACCCTCAAAAGGTATTTTTCCACTTCCTTGCTAACCATATAGCAACCTCCGAAAAACTAAAAATATCCGTCATCCCTGAAAAACAGCGACAGTATCAAATAACCGCAAACGACCAGCAATGAAACATTGTACCGCGAACGCAACAGCGTAAGTACACCCAACACCGCAAGCGGAACTATCGCGCAAACCGTAAGTACATCCACAACGCGCTGCGCCTTGCCGCTGCCCGTCATCGGGGTGAGCAGCAGGTATATCAGCTGACCGCCGTCAAGCGACATAACAGGCAGACTGTTGAGCAAGCCAACAGACGCATTTGCCGCCGCAAAAGGCAGGCAAACGGTATTACCCTTTAAGTATAACAGATAACTGACAATAAAACAAATAAAATTTGCGGCAGGACCCGAAAAAATAACAAATAAATTGTTTTTTTCACTCCGGTGATGCCTCAAACGGTCGGTGATATCGATTTTAAAAAGCTTTACGCTGATCGATTCGGGCAATTCGCCGATGATGATCATCGCCGTCAGGTGCCCTGCCTCGTGGATCACCACCGCTGACGCACCGTATAAAACGACACGGTACACCCCCGATATCACACACATCGCAACCGCGCAAATCAGCGGATATGAAACCGACAAACGGATGTCGAACAGCTTAACGCTCATCTGCGGAAGCCATGTGAAACAGGCTGTTGAGGTCGTAATTGCGTTTTCCGTCATACACAGCCGATTGTGTGAGCTGTGTTCGATACAGACGCTTCGCGTCCTCAAACACCGTACCGCCAACGCTCTTTAACACAAACGCTGCCAAGCCGAGCACGATACAAAGTATCAGCTGAACGGTCAACAGCAAAGGCTTACCGGCAGGCTTGATCATGCCCGGCGAGTCCTTTGGCTCTTCAGCTTCCTCGGATACTGCCGAAACACAGATTTGCGGCTCGGACACCTGCTGCCAGTTTTTGTCATATGTGATGGAGTTTTTGTTTTCCTGCAAAAAAATCACCTCAATGCAAATATATGCGTTGAGGTGAGAATATATTTTAATCTACAGCTTCCTTGTGAACGTCAAGCTTTTTGTAGTCTTTCTTGGCAAGATACATAAAGAAGCAAACCGCCAAAATGAGCGAGCCGACCTCCGCTACCGGGAAGGCATACCAAACATAGTCTACTCCGAGCGATATCCACAGCAGGTATGCTATCGGCAGGATAAGCACAAGCTGACGCGCAAACGACATCATCAGGCTGAACAGTCCTTTGCCCGTCGCCTGAAACAGCGTGGTAAACATAATGCCGACCGCTGCGGGCGTAAAGCAAAGACTGATGATACGGAACGCGTATTCGCCCTTTTCCATAAGCTGAGCGTCGCCGCCGAACATTGAGATCAGCACGTCAGGAATGAGCCACATCAGCAGAGTGCCCGTCATCATGATGATCAACGCAATAACGATACCGGTTTTCAGCGCTCCGTACATCCGCTTTTTATTGCGGGCGCCGTAGTTGTAGCCGATTACGGGCATAACACCTTGGTTCAGTCCGAAGCAAGGCATAAACACAAAGCTTTGCAGCTTAAAGTAAATGCCGTATACGCGCACGGAAACTTCCGAACCCGCAGCCTTGAAAATACCGTTCATGCCGAGCATCATTACCGCGCCGATGCTTTGCATTATTATCGTCGGGAAACCAACGGCGTAAATGTTTTTTACTATCTCCTTTTCAAAGCGGAAGCCCTTTAGCTGTATTTGCACTTCATGATTTTTCCTAAAAAGAATTAAAACCGAAAACACCATACCGCAAAGCTGACCGAACACAGTAGCTATCGCAGCACCGGCAACACCGAATTCCGGAAAGAATCCGACGCCGTAGATCAGCAGCGGATCAAATATAATATTGACCACCGCGCCGAGCAGCTGGAACAGCATTGGATATATCATATTACCGGTCGCCTGCAAGGTCTTTTCTACCATCACCTGAATGATGGAAAACAGCGAGAAGCACAGCACTATCGTCAGATACTGCGCACCGTACTGAGTAACAACGGGGTCATCACTGAACGCCGACATAAACGGCTTGACCGCAAAAAGCCCGAGCAGCAGAAAAAACACAAAGGTAAAGCCGCACAGCATAAGCCCGTGGGTCGCGGTACGGTTTGCCATATCAAAATCCTTTTCGCCCAGCTTGCGCGACACAAGCGAGTTAACGCCGATCGCCGTACCGATAGAAGCGGCAATAAGCAGCAGCTGAAGCGGAAACGCCAGAGAAACAGCGGTCAATCCGCGCTGATCATAGTTGCCGATAAATATACTGTCCACCACGTTGTACATTGCCATCATGGTCATAGAGAACATTGCCGGCAGCGACATACTCAGGATCAGCCTTGTCATGGGCATGGTGCCCATCTTATTTTCCTTTTTTATTTCCGAACTCATGTTTCTTCCTCCTGTGCACAATCAAAAGACAAAATATAAGCATCAAAGCAAATCCTGTTATCACGCCTGCAAAATCGAGCCATACATCTTCAAGCATTCCGGCTCTGCCGTCCGCAAAAAGCTGTACGGTTTCGTCAGCAACAGCCGTAAGCAGTCCGGCAAACAAAACCTGCGGTGTATAGCGGTACGGCTGCAGCCTGTTGAAGCTGTATGCACACAGCGTAAAGAGCATACCCATTGCCGTGTACTCAGTAAAATGCGCCGCCTTGCGCAAAAAATGGTTGGTTATCTCAATATTGACGCCGATGCTCTTAAAAAACGAAGTTAAATATTCCGCGATACCGATACTTTCTCCGTCAGACACACCTGCCGGCATTGATGAATGGATCAGCGCAAACGCTATCAATAACGCCGAAAATACAAACACAGTCGTCGTAAAAGATTTTGAGGCTCGTTTTGTCATATACCCCTCCGAATATACTTATACTGATTACTATTGTAGTCCAAAAATGGCTAAAGTCAATGAAAATACAGGCATTTTATTATCTTCTGTTGTATTGAACGTAAAGTTTTATTTTCAGTATTGAAAATTTGTGATTTTTCTGCTATACTTTTGATGTTTTTGAATTAATAAAGGAGCGTTTGTTTTGGGTTATCTTATTATATTTTTTATCTCAATGGTACCCATTGTTGAATTGAGAGGCGCTATTCCCGTAGCGGCAGGCATGCAATTGAATATGTTCTGGGCATATGTTATCTGTATTATCGGAAACATGCTGCCTGTTCCCTTTATCTTTTTCTTTGCAAGAAAGGTTCTTGAATGGGGTAAGGATAAAAAATACATAGGCAAGTTTTTTACCTGGTGTCTTGAAAAGGGCGAAAAGGGCGGTCAAAAGCTGCAGGCAAAGGCAGGCAGAGGCTTGTTTGTAGCCCTGATGCTTTTTGTAGGTATACCGCTGCCCGGCACAGGCGCGTGGACGGGTACCCTTGCGGCAAGCTTCTTGGACATGGACTTTAAAAAGAGTGTTATCGCCGTTATGTGCGGCGTTATGATGGCAGGCGTTATTATGGGTCTTGCAAGTATGGGTGTATTCGGCGGCATAAGCGCGATTTTTGCACCGAAAAGCTAATAAACTTTAAACAAAGGCAGCGTCAGCTGCCTTGTTTTATAATAGGGTGATTTTGTGAAATACAAGTATGACGCGGTTATTATCGGCGGCGGCGCATCGGGTTTGATGTGCGCTGTCGCTGCAAAACAAAAAAATCCGCAGCTGACAATTGCGATCATTGAAAAAAACGACCGCGTAGGCAAAAAGCTGTTGTCTACAGGCAACGGGAGGTGCAACCTGACTAACGCAAGCGTTGCTCGTGAACGTTACGTCGGAAGCTTCCAAGCAAAGCTTGAAGCCGTACTAAGCAGATACGATACACAGCATATTTTAAAATGCTTTGAGGCTTTGGGTCTGCAAGCCGCTCAGGACAGCGAGGGAAGATACTATCCCCTGTGCTGTCAGGCAAGCGCTGTGCTGGACGTGCTGCGTTTTGCGTGCGACAGGTTGGGCGTTGACGTATTCTGCGGCGAAACCATAAAAAGCATCAAAAAGCAAAATGAAGGTTTTTGCGTTACATCACATGAAAACACATTCACGGCGCGTAAGCTAATAATAGCCTGCGGCTCTAAGGCGGCTCCTAAATTAGGCGGAAGCGCAAGCGCGGCGGATTACTTAAAAAACTTAGGTCATACCGTTGTTCCCTTCTCCCCTGCCCTGTGCCCGGTCAAGGTTGATTCCGGCGTTTTAAAAGCATTAAAGGGAATACGTACAGCGGCAGCCGTTACCCTGACGCGCGGCGGTAAAGCAATTCACAGCGAACGCGGAGAGGTCCAGTTTACCGAAAACGCCCTGTCGGGTATCTGCGTTTTTAACCTTTCACTTTACACCCGCCCCGGCGACAGTATTACTATTGATTTATGTAATGATATTTCCGATAAAGAATTATATTCACTGTTACAACAGCATCAAAAGCTATTTGCCGCTTTGCCGTGCGACAACTTGCTGACGGGTATTTTTCACAAGCGGTTGGCTCAGGCTGTAATGAAATCGGCAGGCGTTCAGGGCTTCTCCCGTCCGTGCTCCGATCTGACAGAGGATGAGCTACGCATTATTGCCCACACCGCAAAGCATTTTACGTTCACTGTAAAGGAGAACAGCGGATTTGAACAGGCGCAGTGCGCCAAGGGCGGCGTTAAGGGTGATGAAATCGACGAGCGCACCATGCAGAGCAAAAAATGCCGCATCCTGTATGTATGCGGCGAAGCCATCGACATCTGCGGCGAATGCGGAGGTTATAATCTGCACTTTGCCTTTGCCACCGGATGTATTGCAGGAGAAAGCTTATGATAAGAGTTAACAATATATCTGTTCCGCTTGATTACGATAACAACACTATTATAAACAAGGTAAGCCGTGCGCTGCGTATCCCTCAAAGCAATATAAAAAGCTGCTCTGTTTTCCGCCGTTCCGTTGACGCGCGGAAAAAGGACAGCATACACTTTTTATGCACGGTTGACGTGACTCTGCAAGGCGGCGAGGATAAAGTGCTCAGGAAAGCCAAAAACGCCGTTAAAACTGCTCCCTACCGTTACGACGTACCAAAATGGCAGGGCGGCGTATCCCCTGTAGTGGTCGGCATGGGACCGGCGGGATTGTTCGCCGCGCTTGTGTTGGCTAAAAGCGGCGCAAAGCCGATCGTACTGGAACGCGGTAAGGATGTGGACGCGCGTACTGAGGATGTAAGGCGCTTTTGGACAGGCGGCACGTTACAGCCCGAATCCAATGTACAGTTCGGCGAGGGCGGCGCGGGAACCTTCTCCGACGGCAAGCTGAACACCGGCACAAAGGATAACCGTCAGCGTTGGGTGTTGCAGGAATTTGTAAGCCACGGCGCTCCCGAGGAAATACTGTACAACGCCAAGCCGCATATAGGAACAGACAAGCTGAAAATCACGGTTAAAGGTATTCGCGAGGAGATCATTTCACTTGGCGGCAGGGTGCTGTTTGAGGCAAAGCTTACCGGCTTTTCCGTAAAGGACAACCGCGTTTGCTCCGTGCAGTATGAGCAGCACGGAAAAACCGAAAATATCGAAACCGACAACGTTATCCTTGCAATCGGTCACAGCGCGCGCGATACCTTTAAAATGCTGTACGACAGGCAATTACCGCTGGAGGCAAAGCCGTTTTCTGTTGGTGCGCGTATCGAACACCGTCGTGAGCTGATCGACAAAAGTCAGTACGGCAGCTTTGCAGGTAACCAAAGACTTGGCGCGGCAAGCTACAAGATGAACGTTCACACCAAAAACAGTCGCGGCGCGTATACCTTTTGCATGTGTCCGGGCGGCAAGGTGGTGAACGCGTCGAGCGAAGAAGGCAGACTGTGCACCAACGGTATGAGTGAATTTGCGCGCGACGCGGTTAATTCCAACGCCGCGCTGCTTGTGAGCGTATCTCCCGAGGACTACGGCAGCGACCATCCGCTGGCAGGAGTCAGCTACCAGCGCAGGCTTGAAGAAGCGGCGTTTGATTTGGGCGGCGGCAGCTATTCCGCTCCCGTTCAGCGCGTGGAGGATTTTATAAACAACACAAAAACAAAAAGCTTGGGCGAGGTCGAGCCGAGCATTTTACCGGGCTTCACCCTTACCGACCTAAACGCCATACTGCCGGAATATATTTCGGCTTCCATGAAGGAAGCCATCGGCGAAATGGGTAAAAAGCTCCGCGGCTTTAATCACCCGGACGCGTTGCTGACCGGCTTGGAAACGCGCAGCTCCTCCCCCGTGCGCATAATGCGCAACAGCGAAACGCTGCAAAGCGTTGCCGTGCAAGGGCTCTACCCCTGCGGCGAGGGCGCAGGCTACGCCGGCGGTATCATATCCGCGGCGGTTGACGGAATGAAGTGCGCGGAAAAGATAATAAAGTAAAAATCACCCTGCCGGGCGGATATCCGTCTGACAGGGTGTCTGTTTTCCTTAGATTCTAATTCTCATAGGTTTTCCAACCGGAAACAATGCGGTTCAGGATTCCGGCGTCCGCACCGTTTACATCGCCGTCGCCGTTGATATCGGCCGCCTGCATGTTCTTGATTTTTGCGTCGTAATCCTTCCAGCCGGAAGCGTAACGGCTGAGTATTCCGGCGTCTGCGCCGTTGACCTGACCGTCGTCGTTAACGTCGCCCGGTTCCTTATGATCGGTTACGGTTACTGTGTATTTAACGCCGCTTCCATCACTCCGGTCAAGAGCGCTGAGGTCAAGCTGTAGTTTTACGTCTGCGCCGTTCTTGTCTACAGAGAATTTGATATTATTGCTGTCAAAAAGAGCGTCATAGGTTGTGCCGCTTTCAGCCTTATTGCCCTCTACGTCGCCCCAGTTTGCTACCCAGCTTCCGTTTGCGGTGAATCTAAACGCATATTCGCCTGCGGCTACGTTACTATAGCTGATCTCATAAATCCCGTTGCCATCGCCGGTCATTTCATTTGCTTCGCTGTTAGGATCCCACTCAACGCCATTTAGCCAGTTGCCCGAGCCGTTTCCGGCGGCAACTACCTTATCAACCAAAAGCAAGGGCGGGAACTCCACGCCGTCGCCGGTCACGTTGATTTTGTTGTTATGAAGGTTATAGGTAATCGTAACGTCGCACGCCTCGTTCACTCTAAACGTGGTATTATAAACGCCCAATGCGTCATCATATTGATGATTGCGTATGATCCGGAACTCAGCAAGCTTTACGGGCTCCATGTGTGCAGTGAAAGAGTAAACACCATCCTCGACCCTTGTCATCTCGGTAGCCGTGTTTTCGGGATTTTCCCAACCGCCGAATACTTCCTCGGGGGTACCGACGATGCTGTATATATCATCCGGCGTAACCGCACCGGCATTAACCCCCGCAACTGCCATTACGGAAGCAAGGAAACAAAGGGTCAGTATGATGGATAATAGTTTGATTGAACGCTTTTTCATGATTGATCTCTCCTTTTTTATTTTAAATTCTATATAATCTATTATCATTATAAACGATATTTAGCCCTCTTGCAATATATAATATGCACAAAAATTGAAAAAAGCTGCCCAAAACGGACAGCTTTTTGACTGCATCTGTAAGCCGGGTTCTGTCGTGAACAGCCATCTATCTTGGCAGGCGGTTACCCGCGCTGCTCGGTGCCACCTCCTAAGAACACGCCGAGCAAGCGTTATATGTTCTACCACGGTGTTGCTTCAAATAGGGTTTACACGGCAGAGTGGTCTCCCACCCTCCGGTGAGCTCTTACCTCACCTTTCCATCCTTACCG
>CAMHCD010000005.1 GCA_946183545.1 uncultured Clostridia bacterium | reverse complement strand
ATAGCGGCGGCTTAATGCAAGCGGCGGCAAAGGGAAATATCCTTTGAATACCTTATGAAAAGGAGCAGACCCGACTGCAGATCACCTTGTACAAAGTATGGCGCGAGGTGCTGCAATACGGACAGTTCTATCGCGTGAGTACGGGCAACATCCACCGGTGGATGATCGTTGCCGATGACAAAAGTCAGGCTGTGGGAGTTTTGTTTCAGGAGCTGATACAGCCTAACACCCAAAGCGTTCGATTTTTTGCGAAAGGCTTGGATCCGGACCGCACCTACCGCTTCCACAATATCTCCGGCAGAGTCAACGTAAAGCTGTTCGGCAGTCTTATCAACACTGTCACGCCTATCAACATCCGTCAGGACGGCATAATGCACAACCTGATAGCAAAATTCGCCAAGATGGGCGGAGAGTCAGAGAGCCATATAGCAAAGGGAAGTGTTTTTATGAACTGCGGCGTAGCTTTAAAACCACAATTTTCCGGCACGGGCTTTAACGAAAATGTCCGGGTGTTCCCCGATTTTTCATCGAGGATGTATTTCTTTGTGGCGGAGGATTAAGATACCCGGCGCAAAAGACTATTAATAATAAAAACGAGCATAGCTTTCAATGACGAAAAGCTATGCTCATTTATTTACATTATTACTTATTATATTAACGAAGCTATAAAGGCTTTGAACGCCTCTTGACCCTTTTGGTCGCGCTTAAACACGCCGGCGTCGCAAAGCACCTCTTCAAACACCTTGCCGACTTCTTCTTTGATGATATCCATAGCGTTATCTTCATCAAACTCGGGGTGATTTTTGAGTATCTCTTCCGCCCAGCCGGCGTGGCTCAGCGTGCTTGGGTCATCTCTCAAGTCAACATCATTCAACAGAGCGGTCTTAACTTTTTCAAGCTCTGTGGCAAGCCTTGCGGGAAGCACCGCCAGCCCCATTACCTCGATAAGTCCTATGTTCTCCTTCTTTATGTGATGGAGCGAAGGACGGGGGTGAAACACTCCGAGCGGTCTTTGCTCAGACGTGATATTATTCCTGAGTACAAGATCACACTCAAATTCGTTATCCTTCATACGGGCTATAGGGGTTATCGTGTTGTGAGGGATCCCGTCGGTAAAGGCGAATATCCCGGCGTTTTCATCCGTATAAAAACGCCATTTTTCAAGTATACTCGCACAGGCTTTGCAAAGCTCTTCTTTGTCCTTTGAGCGCAGGCGGATGACGGACATCGGCCACTTTAACGTCGCCGCTTCAACACCCGCAAACTCAGGCATTGTAAATTTATACTCTTCCTCCGCCTTAGCCATAGCGAAGGTGTAGCGGCCGCCCTGAAAATGCTCATGCGAAAGGATAGAGCCGCCGACTATCGGCAGATCGGCGTTGGAGCCGACAAAGTAATGCGGAAAACGATGTGTAAAATCAAATAGCTTTTTGAACACATCGGCGTCGATCACCATAGGGATATGCTTGCTGTTGAACACGATACAATGCTCGTTATAATAACCGTAGGGCGAGTATTGCAGATACCACTCGCCGCCCCCTATTTCTACCGGGATCGGGCGAAGATTTTGCCTTGCGGGATGATTTTGGTTTCCGGCAAAGCCCATGTTTTCAGCGCAAAGCTGGCATTTTGGATATGCTGTTGAGGCTGTCGCCCGCGCCTTTTCGATATCGCGCGGATCCTTTTCGGGCTTTGAGCGGTTGATCGTGATATCAAGGGTGCCGAAGTCCGAATCATACGTCCATTTAAGATCCTTTGCTATCCTGCCCGCGCGGACGTAGTTGAGCTTTTTGCTGTTATCATAATACCAGTCCGTGGCGTTCGCCGGGGAGATTGAATAACGCTTTTCAAATTCACGTATAATGTCCCGCGGCAGAGGAGTGACTATGCCCATAAGCTTTGTGTCAAACAAATCTCTGTTTGCGACTGTGTCCTCTATAACGCCATTATCGCAGGCAAAATCAACAAGCGGTTTTAATATGTCGTCGATGCACTCCTCCGCTTTGCCTACCGGCGCATCCTGCCAGTCGTATACACGCAGAGCGTCCATAAGCATATTGCGGATAACTATCTCGTCCGCTTTGTCTATCAATCCGTTTTTGATTGAATAAGTTATCAGTCTTTGTATGTGCTCACAAATCATTGCGCACCTCCTAAATCACCTTGGCCGGTCCTGTCGGACGGATATAAAGCACGCGGCAGCTTCCTTTGCCGAACAGCGCGTTCATCTTCTGTATATATTCATCTGTCTTTTCTTTTTGAACAAACGCCTGTATCGTACCGGCAAAGCCGCCTCCGTGGACTCTGACAGCGGCGTCATCGCCCAAAACGAGCCTGCTCATCATAATAGCGAGCGGTATCCCTTGATTCTCCGGATATTTTGCGGAATATAAATTCTGCAGGAGCTCCGACGACGATCCGGCGGACTGTTTGTAAAAGCATAAAAACTTTTCGATATCATTTTCTTCAAGCGCCTTAGCCTCAAAAAAGGCGCGTTCGTTTTCTTTAAAAAAGTGCGCGGCTCTCAGTATCGCGCGGTCTGAGCATACGCCGTACAGCTTCGGTATAGCGTTATAAAAGCTCTCCTCGTCAACTTCTCTCAAAACTTCTTTGTTAAAAAACCGGGCGACCTGTTTCATTTCTTCGGGCACCGAGATATAGTCGTCAGTAAGGCCGGCGTGGCTGCCCTTCGTATCCGTTATACACAGGTCGTATCCCGCGCTGTCAAAGTTAAAATCTATCTTTTTTACATACGGCGTTTCCTCGTCTTTGAAATCTATAAACACAAGCCCGCCCACAGCGCACGCAAGCTGATCCAGCAATCCGCTGCCTTTGCCGAAATACACGTTTTCCGCGTACCTGCCGATCTTTGCCGTTTCGATCGGGTCAGCCATGCCGCCGTTATATTTTGTATTGATAACAGCGCACAGCAGAGTTTCAAAAGCCGCCGAGGACGACAATCCGCTGCCGGAAAGCACATCGGATACACAGTACATATCGATTCCGCCGATATGTACGCCCATATCAATAAACCTTGACGCTACACCGCGTATAAGCGAGGTAAAGCTGCCTTTTTCATCATCATGTACGGACAGATCCGTAAGCTTGACCTCGCTGAAGCCGTAACCCTCCGAGTACACGCGGATCACGCCGCCGTCGTTAAAAGAAACTACTGCTATGATATCAAGATCAACAGCAGCCGCCAACGCACAGCCGCGCTGGTGGTCGGTGTGGTTTCCGCCGATCTCCGTCCTGCCGGGAGCGGAAAAAATATCGACCTCGTCTGCACCCTTGAATATCTCAAAGAATCGATCTAAGGCATTTTGGTACCGCTCTGTCTGACGCGAAAGCCTGTCACCGCAAGAGCCGTATAGCTGCGTCAGTTTTCGGGAAAATATATCGCTGTTTTTTATTTGATTGAGCTTCATGTTTATCCCATCCTACCGATGAGTATTTTATATATTGATTATACAACTTTTAAGGCTTTTTGTCTATCCCTAACGGCAAAGCAAAAAGGCATTTTAACTATAATCGCAAAGAAAATCCGCGTACCGATGCGCTCGTTACACAGCACAAGCTCATTGCTCGCAAAAAGCCGATCGGACGTCGGAGTCAATGCGCAGATCAGCACCCATTACGGATTTTTGATTTTCTTTCTTGACAATCCGGCTGCTTGCTGTAGAATAGAATCAGAACGAACAGGAGCGGAGCTTATGAGCTATATTACCACTGTAACAGGCAAACACTTTTATCCTTTGAACCCCAATCAGCAGGATATCGATATAGAAGACATCGCCCACGCGCTGTCGCTTATTTGCAGGGCTAACGGACATTTTAAGCACTTTTATTCCGTCGCGCAGCACAGCATCGCTTGTGCCGGGGAAGCTATCGAGCGCGGATATTCTTTGGAAGTCATCCTCGGCTGTTTACTGCACGACGCGAGCGAGGCTTATCTGTGCGATGTTACGCGCCCTGTAAAGAAGCATATTCCGGCATACTTACAGGCAGAGGAAAGATTGCAGGGCGTTATATGGGAACACTTTATCGGCAGAGAGCTGACCAATGCTGAGCGCCGGAAAATCTTTGAGATCGACGACCATATACTCTCGATGGAATTCCATCTGCTTATGCCCGAGGACCTGAACGAGGATTACCGCAAGCTGCAAGGCGCTTGTTTATGCGAATTCAAAGACACTCAGGAGGTAAAGGCGCAGTTTATCCGATTGCAGCGGATCCTTCACTACGAAATCGCTATGCAAAAAGCGGAGCAATTACTGCGCGCCGGAAATGATCCCGAACGCCTTCAAAGCCTGATAAAAGAGTTGGAGTCATATTACGCAAGTGATGAGTGGAAGCAGGATTTTGAAGTAGACAGTGCAGGCTTGCTCCCCGAAAAGCTGAAACGCGGTGTGCTGTCTGAGGACGGCATTTACAATTTGCTTGAAGAATATAACATGAATTGATACAACAGGTGTTTTTGACTTATTAAAGCCTTGACTTTCAAGCATCTGAGGGTACAATAAAAAATGACACGCCGTTTAAGAAAGGGGTAAGAAATACAGTTATGATTCTTTATATCAACTCCTGTATAAGAAAAGTATCGAGGACAAACAGACTGGCAAAAGCCGTTTTGCAAAAGCTCGGAGGAGAGTATACCGAGCTGGAGCTCTATAAGGAAAACCTGCGTCCGCTTGACTTAGAAAACCTTAACAGACGAACCGAGATGATAGAGCAAAATAATTACAGCGACGGGATGTTTGACCGCGCCAAGCAATTTGCTTCTGCCGACATTATCGTAATAGCCGCGCCGTATTGGGATCTATCCTTTCCCGCGCTGCTGAAAACTTATATCGAAAACATCTATGTCACGGGAATCGTATCCGCTTATAACGAAAACGGGATGCCCGTCGGCTTATGCAGGGCAAACGAACTTTATTACGTCACAACCGCAGGCGGTCCCTATGACCCGACCTACAGCTACTGCTATATCGAGAGTCTTGCCAAAAACTTCTTTGGGATCCCGAAAACGCATTTGGTAAAAGCAGAAATGCTCGACATAGCCGGCAATGACGCGGAGGAGATACTGACCCGCGAAATAAACAAGTTAAAATAATAAAAAGGCCTCGGAAAAGCGGATTCGCTAACCGAGGTCTTTGTTTTTATTATTTCCGGACAGACTTTGTACCGATACCTAATAAAATGCAAACGATCTTTTAGATTTGATTAACGATATTTTTCAAAAATTGCTTTAAAATTCCGAAAAGTTAGTGACAATTGCCAAGAAATATATTATAATTTAAATGATTAATTATACATAAGGAGTGATACCCATGGATGGCATTATGAAAAGAATTGTTCAGAACGTCAGAGAACACCCTGACTTTCCTATTATCAACGACAGCGTTTCAAACACCGCTTACACATTCAAAGAATTTGATCTTGCGGCTCGCAGGATAGCCTCAAAGCTCAGCCGGCTTGGGGTTTCGCGACGTGATTTCGTAACTATTGAACTGCCGCGCAACAAGGAATACATCGCTTCGATGTACGCCGTATGGATGGTCGGCGCGGCTTTTGCGCCCCTATCCCCTACCTACCCCGAGGATCGTCTTGCGTATATTCGTGAGAACTGTCAGGCAAAGGCAACTATCAATGAAAAGTTCCTGAGAGGGATCGATAAAGAAGCTCCGATCGAAGAGATAGTCTACCCCGATCCTACCGACCCCTCGCTCTTGATCTACACCTCCGGCTCAACCGGAAAACCCAAGGGAGTTCTGCATTCACACGCCGGCATCTGCGACTCCGTCATGCGCTATATCAACTATAATAACGTTCCCGAGGGCAGCCGTGCCGCGCTCGGCGCGCCGTTCACCTTTGTCGCGTCGGTACAGGGCGTTTTTGCGCCGCTGTGCGCGCTTATCTCGGCATACCTCATGCCGTTTGAAGCAATGCGCGATCCTGTGCTGCTGGCGGACTATATATACGATAATCAAATCAACCGTACCTTCATCAGCCCAAAGATGCTGCGCGTTTTCAAGCAAAAGGGCGATTCGCTGAAATATGTCTTTACCGGCAGTGAACGAGTATCGAACATCTACAGCGACGAATACGAGATCTACGTCATGTACGGTCAGACCGAATCCGCAGGCGCGGTACTGGCGTATAAGATAGAGAAGCCCCTTGACAACACGCCGATCGGCAAGCCCTTCGGCGACGTGCACGCTTATATCCTCGACGAAAACGGCAAAGAAGCCGAAGAAGGCGAGCTCTGCCTTTCAGGTATCTTTTCCGACGGCTATCTGCACCTTGAGGAGCAGACCGCAAAAACCTTTGTCGATAATCCCTTCAAGGAGCGCGACGGCTTTGACACGATGCTCAAGACCGGCGATATCGTAAAACGCCTTGACGACGGCAACATCCTCTTCCTCAACCGCAAGGACTGGATGGTCAAGATCAACGGTCAGCGCGTAGAGCCCGGCGAGATCGAAGCCATCATCAAGAATACCGACGGCATCCGCGACGCCGCGTTAAAGGACTTTAAAAACCAGTACAATCAGGTTTATTTGGTAGCCTACTATGTGGAGGATTCTCCCGTAGACCCGGAGGATCTGAAAGCCGCAATCAGCGAAAAGCTCCCGTCATATATGATCCCCGCGTTCTTTGTTAAGCTCGACAAGCTGCCAGTCAACGCAAACGGCAAGCTCGACAGAAACGCTTTGCAGGCTCCCGAAGCAGGCAGCTTCAAAAACGAATACATCGCTCCCGAAACCGATATGCAGAAAGTTCTCTGCTCCGCGTTTGAAGCCGTCCTCGGCGTTGAGAACGTCGGCGTGGACGATGACTTCTTTGCGCTCGGAGGCGACTCGATCAAGTGCGCTATGGTCGCCGAAAAATGCGGCGTATACAAGATTTCTACCGCCGATATATTTGCCGGCAAGTCTCCGCGCATGATAGAACGCCTGCTTATCAAGAAGGCAAGCGCGAAAGCCCGCGTCAAGAAAAGCAAAAAATCCAGAGTCTATCCGCTTACTCCCTTCGAGCGCGGAATGTACCTTGAGCAAAAGCTCAACGAGAACTCCACAGTATATAATCTCAACATCGCCGCCATCATCAAGGGCTCAGATATCGAGACCGTCAAAGCCTCGCTCAACGCCGTATTCAAGGCGCATGAGGCGTTTACCTCCTACTACGGAGAGGAAAACGGACTGCCCGTCCGCATCCTTTCGGACAAGCTCCCCGAGATCGTCGAAAAGACAGCCGAGAGCCGTGAGGAGGTCATTGCGATCATCGACAGCTACGCAGAGCCGTTTAACCTTAACACCGGCATCCCCGTACGCCCGACGCTGTACACCGTATCGGACGGCAGTATTATCCTGCACCTCGCTATCCACCACATCGCCTTTGACGGCGGCTCCGCAAAGACCTTTGTCAGCGAACTGATAGAGGGACTGAACGGCAACGAGGTCACCGCATCCGAGATCGACCTTTCCGACCTCTACGACGACAGCGTCGAGGACAAGCACGACAGCGGAATGGCATTCTACAAGGAGCTGTTCAAAGACGGCGTACCCGTCAACGAAATGCCCGTCAAGGGCAAGCGTCCGAAGGTCCATCCCCTTTCCGACCGCGAGATCACCTTTGACTACAACAACGAAGAACTCAAAGCCATTGACAACACAGCGCGCCGCTACAGCGTGACCGAGTTCGAGCTGATATTCTCCGCCGTTTCGATGGTTTTGGGCAAATATACCGCTTCCGAGGACGTTGTCCTCGGCATCCCGACCAATATGCGCCCGAACGACGCGGACAATGTGATCGGTATGTTCGTCAACACCGCGCCCGTGCGTGTAAAGCCCACAAGAGCCGCCGCGATCTCCGATTATCTCGTCTCCGTAAGCGAGGCTGTCCGCAACGCGACCTACGGCGCTTCACTGCCGTTTGAGGAGGTCGTTGCAGAATTTGTAAAGCAGCGCGACGAATCACGCAACCCGATCTTTGACGTAAGCGTAAACTTCATGTGGAATCCGCCCGCTTACGAAGAAAACGGTCTGAGCGTTGAGCTATACGCTCCGCTCCAGAAGATGAGCCGCGACATCGGAATAGTTATCCGCAAGGGAGCAAAGGGTCTGCACTTTATGGTACAGTATTCCTCCGAGCTGTTCGACGACGTTGTTATCGAAAACTTCATCGGTCAGATCAGGCACACTATCTCGCTGCTCTCCGGCGACGCCATGACCGTCCGCCACGCGCTGGAGCTGCCTGCCGATCAGCAGGAGAAGCTCGACAGCTTCAAAACAGCGGCAACCGAGGAACCGACCGTAACCCTGCTGCACAAGCTGTTTGAGAAAGCCGCCGCGGAAAACGCGGACAAAACGGCACTGATCGCTCAGGACAAGACACTCACCTTCCGCGAGCTCAACGAAAGCGCAAACATCGTAGCCCACAACCTGATAGGCAAGGGCATCAAGACCGGCGACAGCGTTGCCCTGCTGCTGCCCAGAGAGAGCTGCTTCTTTAGCTGTATGTTCGGCGTCAACAAGGCAGGCGCGGCGTTCATCCCCTGCGATCCTCAATATCCTGCCGACAGGATCAACCACATAATCACCGATTCCGAAGCCTCCTTCATCATCACCACCGCGGACAAGCTTGCGGACTATCCTGCCGAAAAAGCTATCAACGTCGCCGATATACTGATAGGCGACAACACCTCTAACCCCGACGTAGAGATGAGTGATGATGAACTCAGCTACATGATCTATACCTCCGGCTCGACCGGAAAACCCAAGGGCGTTATGCTGCGCCACAAGGGTATTTGCAACTACCTTATGCCCCACCCGGCAAACATCCATATGTATCATATAAAACACAACGTATCCACCTATCTCAGCGTCACCACCATCTCCTTTGATATGTCCTTCAAGGAGCACACCGCCGCGTTCTGCAACGGCAAGACGCTGGTGTTCGCCGGCGAGGACGAGATGAACGATCCCCGTGCGCTCGCGGAGCTGATGGCGAAATACGACGTTGACTGTATTAACGCCACACCCTCGCGTTTACAGCAGTACATGGACTACGCTCCGTTCAAGGAAGCGCTGTCGAAATGCAAGCTCGTTATGTCCGGCGGCGAGGGCTATCCGATGTCACTGAGAGACAGCATAAAGGAATGCTCCGACACTATCAGCATAGTCAACACCTACGGTCCCACCGAGATCACCGTGTCCTGTAACGCGGCTGATTTGACAAACGCCGACTATGTCACCGTCGGCAGGCCGCTGCTCAACTACCACGAGATCATCGTTGACAAGTTCGGCGATCCGGCTCCGTACGGAGTTATCGGCGAGCTGTATATCGGCGGCGTGGGCGTAGCCCGCGGCTACCGCAATCTGCCCGAAAAGACAGCCGAAGCCTTTGTCACCTACAACGGTGAGCGCATGTACCGCTCGGGCGACTACGCCAAGTGGGACAAGGACGGAAACGTCTATATCCTCGGCAGACTGGACAACCAGGTCAAGCTGAGAGGACTGCGCATCGAGCTCGGCGAGATCGAAGGTCTTATTGCCGCTCAGCCGCACATCAAAAAAGTAGCTGTTATCATCCGCAAATTAAACGGTCAGGACAATCTGTGCGCTTACTTCACCGCCGACAGGGAGATCGACATCGACTCACTTCGCGACGAGTTGAAAAAGCACCTGACCCACTATATGGTGCCGACGGCGTATCTGCAAATGAACGATATGCCCATCACCGCAAACGGCAAGACCGACGTCAAGAAGCTCCCCGAGCCGGTACCGGTAAGCCTCGGCGAATATGTAGCTCCCGCCAACAAGACCGAGGAATTCTTCTGTGAATCCTTCAAGAAGGTATTGAAGCTTGACAAGGTAGGCGCTACCGACGACTTCTTTGAGATCGGCGGCACCTCGCTTATCGTAACCTCTGTGGTACTTGACGCGTCCGAAAACGGCTTTGAGATAACCTATGGCGACGTATTCAAATACACCACGCCCCGCGCGCTTGCGGAGCTCTTTAAGGACGGCGAGGTCAACGACACCAACAAGCTGTTTGACTTTGACGACTACGACTACACCGCGATCAACGACGTTCTTGCAAAGAACAATGTAGACTCCTTTAAGTCCGGTGAAATGCGCGAGCTCGGAAACGTACTGATCACCGGCGCTATCGGCTACATGGGCGCTCATCTGCTTGCGGAATTCTTAAAGAACGAAACCGGCAAGGCGTACTGCATGATCCGCCGCGGTCAGTTCGACACCGCCAAGGAACGCCTTGAAAACATAATGTACTACTACTTCGGCGGCGACCTTGACGACGCTATTCGCGAACGCGTTGAGGTGTTCAACGGCGACGTCACAGACTACGCCTCCTTTGAACCGTTTGAGAAGATGGACGTTGACACGGTATTCAACTGCGCCGCGAACGTCAAGCACTTCTCCAACGGAACCGACATCGAGGACATCAACGTCGGCGGTGTCGTCAACTGTATCAAGCTGTGCAAAAAGATCGATGCGCGCCTGATCCACTTTTCCACGATCTCCGTTGCCGGTACTACCGACGACGTCACCAAGCTCAGCCGCAGAGAGCTCGACGAACAGTCGCTCTACTACGGTCAGACGCTCGATAATAAATACACTTCCTCAAAGCTTATGGGTGAGCGAAAGCTCCTTGAAGCGGTAACCGAAGGTCTTGACGGCAAGGTCATCCGCGTAGGCACCCTTGCCGCGCGTGAGTCCGACGGCGAGTTCCAGATCAACTTCCTGACAAACAACTTTATGGGTCGTCTGCGTTCCTACGGTCTGCTTGGCTGCTTCCCCTACGCGATGATCGAAAACCAAGTTTGCATGGGTCCGATCGACCGCTCCTGCGAAGCCTTCTTAAAGCTCGCCAAGACCCCGAGGGAATGCTGCGTATTCAACGCCGTAAACAACCACACCCTTCCGCTCGGAGATATCATCCGTCAGATGAACAAGAGCGGATCGAATATCGAATTTGTTGAATACGAGGTGTTCCGTGACGCGCTGAACGAAGCCCAGCAGGATCCCGACAAGGCAGCCATCCTCTCGAGCATGACCGCCTACATGAACACCGCCCACGGCAAGAAGATCACCGCGCTCAACTGTAACTCTCACTACACCACCCAGATCCTTGCCCGTCTCGGATTCTTCTGGAACGCCAGCAACGAAAAGTATGTAAACGACTTTATCAACGTTCTGCGCGGCTTCCTGTTCTTCCGTCAGGACAACCTGACCAGATAAGGAGCCGGCTTAAAATGAAACGAAACGGAATCTTATTAAACCAAAAATACCGGGCGCTGCTGGTGTCGACGCTCGCGATGACCGCCTCCACCTATCTGTCGAGTATTCTCGACGGGATCATGGTCGGTCAGATCCTCGGCACCGTAGAGCTCTACGCGATCAACCTGACGACATCAGTCGTATTTCTCCGCAGTATCCCGATCGCTATGTTCACCTTCGGCGGCAACACGCTGTCGGTCATCTACAAGAGCAAGCGCGACCAAAAGTCCGCCGACACGGTGTTTACGCTATCGTTCTGGGCAGGCATAGTATCGACCGCCATAATCTCTTTGATCGGTATTATGCTGATGGCGCCGACCGCCCGGCTGCTCGCTCAGGGCAAGGAACAGCTCGTTGAGCTCGTAATTCAGTATCTGCTGCCGCTGTGGGTGCTCACCCCGATGGTAGCCGCGGTCAACGAGACCGCCGCCTACGCGCGCACCGACGGACTGCGAAAGTTCGCTGTTTTCCTGCCGATAGTCGCAAATGTGATCAACCTGCTGTGCGACTACATCTATATGGCTATCTTCGGATGGGGCATTGCGGGAGCAGGCTGGGCGACTGTGACCGGCTATGTCGTCGGCATCCTCATAACCATAATCTACTTCCGATCCCCTAAGCGCACGGTGCATTTCACCAAGGCAGCATGGGGTCAGCTAAAACAGCTCGGCAAGATCTTCAACGTTGGTCTCCCCTCCGCGCTGATCTATGTCTGCAACTTTCTCAGGCTGTTTTTCACCAACGCTATCATCCTCTCTTCGACAGGAGTTATCGGCGGACAGATCGCCTCTGTCTCCTTTTCGCTCAACAGCCTTGCGTTTATCTTGGTCGAAGGCGCGTCCATGACGCTGCTTCCGATACTCGGCGCGCTATACGGCGAAAAAGACTCGAACGGTCAGCGCCTGACGCTTCGCTACGGCATGATCGTCACCGTCATGCTGTCGGTCTTTGTTCTGATAATCTCCGAGGTGATACCGGTACAGCTCGCCGCGCTATACGGACTTACCGACCCGTCTACCGTCGATATATTCGCGGTGACCTTCCGAATATTCTCGATCAATATCCCGATACTGGCGGTCATTTACGTTATGCGAACGTTTTTCCAGGCAACCAAGCAACGGGGGCTGGCGAACCTTCTCGTTATGCTCGACGGCGTGCTTACCATCGTTCCGCTGATGTACTGGTTCGCGCAGTATGACATCTACTGGCTGTGGGTATCCTTCCCGGTATCCAAGGCGGTCACGGTCATCATAACCCTGATCGCAATGATCATCAGCAAAAAAGCAAAGCACAAAAAGAACATCCTCGGTATTGAGGAGGAAGAAGGCGTGGTATACGACTTCTCCATAAAGAACGAGATCCCCGAGGCTATACTCGCCTCCGAGGAAGCCATGACGTTCTGCGAAAAGAACAAAGTGCCCGAAGCCACCGTCAACATGGTCGGCGTTACGGTCGAGGAGCTTTGTCACAATATCGCGACCTACGCAAGATCCGATTCTAACAACTCCGTCGACGTATGCGTCCGCGTTTTGCCCGACAAGGTCAACGTCCGCCTGCGCGACAACGGCGCGGAATTTGATCCCACCGACTATATTGACAACTCCGGCAAGCATATAACCGGTCTGGAGCTTGTACGTATGCTCAGCTCGTCTATCAACTATAACCGCATACTGGGCTTCAACGTTACAAACGTTGCTATAGCGTACGAATAAGGCGGTGAGTTCTTATCAGCTTAAAATCGAAAAAAACTGATGACTACGTAGCCAAACAGCTAAAGACGACCGAACAGAGGATCAACTTTATCTACACCCTGTTGATGATCTCATTCACGGCAGCGGTACTGCTCTATATCCTGCTCAACGACTGGGATGATTCGCGCTTTTACTTTGGAGTTTCCCCCGTTATCGCTATGACGGTCTGCATCGCGATAAACATCATTTTCCGCAAAAAGTGTTATACTTGGATCATGTATCTGAACAATGCAGTGATACTGTACTCGACCTATATGCTATGCGGCTATACGGACACTATCGCGGCGCTGTTCATCCTGATCCCCCTGCTTAACAGCTTCTACTACCGACCTCACCTGACAGTGATATCGTCGGTCATAGGCTTCTTTCTGATGTATGTAATCATTTTAAGTGTTACGACATCATACTACAACGCCGATAACATGATCGACAACAATATTCTGAGATTTATCCCTGTTGCTTTTAATTTCTCCGACGAGAATGTTATTCTCATTCTCAGAAGCCACTCGCTGCTTATGATCATAGGCGCCGCGCTGATGATAGTGTCGATCTATCTCTCGATCGGCGGTCAAAGACACGCGATAAAGCAGGGCAAGCTGATTGCAGAGACGATCACTAACCAAGCGGAGCTTGAAACCGCCCGCAATATCCAGGAAGGCTTCCTGTCTACGGATTTTCCCGATCATTCCTCCTACGCGGTATGCGCCGATATGACGCCCGCCGCGAAGGTCGGCGGTGACTTTTATGATTATTTCACCGTTGACGATACCCACATTGCCGTTGTGATCGGCGACGTATCCGGTCACGGAATGGCGGCTGCGCTGTTCATGACGCTGACAAAAACACTTTTGAAGGTCTACGCTCAGGCAGGCTATCCTTCCGACAAGGTCATGGCGAATGTCAACCGATATCTGCAAAAGTCGAATCCCGAAAAGCTGTTCGTCACCGGATGGATAGGTATTCTCGATCTGACAAACGGCATACTCTCCTACACCAACGCTGGTCACAATCCGCCAATCCTGATACATTCAGGCGGCGAGACCGATTATCTGCAAAGCGTACCGAACTTTGTGCTCGGCAGGCGCAGGAGGGTGAGTTTTACCGAGGAGCAGATCAAGCTCAGCGCCGGAGATAAGCTGATCCTATACACCGACGGCGTTACCGAGGCGCAGTCTCCGGATGAGGATTTCTTCGGCGACGAACAACTGCTGACGCTTATCCGCTATGCGAGCGATCAGGAGCCCTCGGAGCTGGTACACACCATCCGCTCTGCCGTCGATAACTTTGAAGACGGCGGAGCTCACTACGACGACGCCACTATCCTGACCCTCTTCTTTAAGGAATATCTCAAGGTGGAACCTATGAAGAGCAAAACATTTTTCCTGAATAAAGAATCCTTCGACAGCGTGTTGAGTTATATCGAAGCCTGCTGCCTTGAATCGGGCTGCGACGAGGAGACAGTCGGTCAGATAACCATCGCCTGCTCGGAGATCCTCTCCAACCTCGACTCATACGCCTACGAAAACGGCGGCAACGTTGAAATACAGTCAAAATGCCGCGACAACCGCATGACGCTCATATTCAGGGACAACGGTCAGCCGTTTGATCCTCTCCGCAAGCAGGATCCCGACGTGACCCTGCCGCTGAGCGAACGCCGCCGAGGAGGTCTCGGTATATATATCGTTAAAAAGCTGATGAGCGACGTCAGCTATGAATACATCGACCATCAGAATGTTCTGACGGTCACAAAGGATTTTTAGGAGGCAGTATGGCAAAAACGAAAATAATCATCGCAGGCGATACGCTTCCGATGCTATGCAACTATGACCTGTTCAGCGCGGGAGACGCCAAAGCGCTGTTCGGCGACCGATTGTGCGAGCTGTTTGCGTCCGCAGACTATCGCGTATGCAACCTTGAGGGTTGCTTTACCGACAGCGACACCCCGATTGAGAAGATCGGACCCGCTATCCACGCGCCGACCGCTACGATCAAGGGGATCAAAGCGCTCGGCATCGACTACGCCACCCTCGGCAACACCCACTCGATGGACTACGGCGTACAGGGCTACCGCGACACCTGCAAGACGCTCAACGACAACGGCATCGGATACTTTGGCTGGGGCGATAACGAAAGCTCGGTCAAGAGCTATGTCACCATCGAGCACGGCGGCAGGAGGATAGTCCTATACAACACCACCGAACGGTTTGAGAACGCGCCCGAAAAGGATCGTCCCGGCGTGAACCTCTACGACGAATACCGCGTCCTCGGCGAGATCAATGCCCTTAAAGAGTCCTGCGACTATCTTATCGTGTTCTATCACGGCGGTATTGAGGGGACGCACTATAACAGCGATATCATGCGCCGGCGCTTCCGTCGCATGGCGGATAACGGCGCAGACGTAGTCATATCACAGCATACCCACGCAATCGGCGAGGAGGAGCGCTACAACGGCGCGTACTTCCTCTACGGTCAGGGCAACTTCTGCTTTCACTTCCGTCCGCAGGTCACGCCGCTGCTTGCCGAAGGCTTGGTGCTGGAGCTTGATTTCGGCGACGACGGCTTCACCGTAAAGCCTAACCGCATCCTCCGCACCGAAAAAGGTTGCGTCTACGACGACAAGCAGGAGCTTGAAGCATTTTACGCACGCAGCAAGACCCACGACGCGCTGATCGCAGGCGACGAAGCCGCCGCAAAGGAATTTGAGGAAGGCTTCGGCAGGGACTGCGCCAACTGGATGACCACCTTCTTCTGGGCATTGCGCGGAAAGAACCCCACAGACGATGAAAAACGCGCGTCCCTCTCCCCTTCGGAGTTCGCGGAGTATTTAAAAGCCTCCTACTCGCGGAGTCATCTGCTCGGAATACAGATGTTCCTTCGCAACGAGGAATTCAATGAAGTCGGTAACCAAATCCTCAGCGATCTGCTGAGAGAATCAGATACAAAGGAGAAAACAAATGACAATTAATGTTTATGAAGAAAACGGCAAGCAGGTCATCGCGCCGGAGGGCAAGATCGACCATGTCACTGTCGAAGCATTTGAAACAAAAATCACCGAGCTGTGCGACGCTAACGACACCCTGATATTGGATATGGCAGGCGTAGAGTATGTCAGCTCCGCCGCGCTGAGAGCTATCCTCAACGCCAACGACCTGCTCAGCGACAAGGACGGGCTTACGATCAGGAACGTCAACAAAAAGGTGATGGAGATCCTGAGGATCACAGGCTTCTCAAATTATCTCGACATTCAGTAAGACAAAACAGCTTCCGCATACCGCTGCGGAAGCTGTTGTTATTTTCACAACATAGAACCATAAAAAACCGGAGCCTGAATATTTCAGACTCCGTAACTTATGCTCTTAGTTATACCCTTTGTTTTGTTGTCAAACGGACTTTTGGTTTGAAGCCCAGCTCCTCCTGCATCAGGATCATCAGAGGGATTCCGAGCATGATAGGGAACGCCGAATTGTTAAGCAGCACGGTGACAGCAAACAGACTGCTTGTCACCTCTGGATATACCAACTCTACGGCGGGGGTTATAATGATCGTCTGGATAATTGCGGACACAAATACGACCGCGATCTGCTTTAGCAGGTTTCTGCCCGTCCGCAGTGAAAACGGCGTTTTTGATAATCTGCTCCAGTAATAATAAAAAACAAACGTTCCGAGAAAATTCGCCGCAAAGCCCGCTATTGACGACCATCTGAGGCTGTCGCTGACGATATCTCCGATCAAATTGCCGATAGCAAAAGCTATACATCCCGGAATGCCGAAGAAAACTCCGTAAACGGGCTGCAGCAGCATAACGGGTCTTATATCGGTAAAGCCCTGTATTACGCTCATGACCTTAAAAGGAATTGCTACGATCAGAAATACTATGAGCAAAACCATGATCAACAAAGCGTTTTTCACCTTAGGGTTAAGCTTACTTTTGTCAGGCATCCGATCCACTCCTTTTCTTTCCGCCGAAATCTAATATTTCTATAAGGCTGCCGGCAACGATCAGCAACGCTCCGAAAATCTGAAACGGAGTCGGTATTACGCGTTCTACCAGCGTTTCCGGCAACACTGCTCCCCAAATCAGCGAGAACGCTATTTCGAGCGAATAGATTATAGTTGCGCCTGCCGCAGTTGCCCGCTTTTGCGCAAAGATATTCAGCGTCTGAGTAAAGGCGATTATGAAGTAAGCGTAGATAAAAAGGCTTGCTATGATGGTGCCCGACCAAGGGATAGCGCCGAAAGTTTCGGGCTGGAGAATAAACCAAATGACAAAGCTTATTACGGTGACGATGGCAGAGATGAAAACCGAGAGCGTGACCGCATCGTGCTCCTTTGCGTAGTCATTCAGCTTAACGATAAACATAGCGCGAACGACACAGCCCGCAAGCATTATCAAAAGCCCGGGAAGCTGGGTATTGACAAAGTTAGAGCCCAAGGCAATAATGATACCGCTTAGAGCAAGCACCACCGATACCCACGTTTTTTTGCTTACTTTTTTCCTCATTGTAAGCAGAACGACGGGCAAAACCACGATCGTCATAGAAAAGGTGAAAGCGCCTGTGGAAACGTCGAGATAATTAAGTCCCTGCAAAAACAAAACGTTGTATAAACAGTTAAGAACGCCAAGCAGCAGGCAGCGCATGACAAGCTTTTTTGACGAGCGCCTTAGCTCGGTTTTGATCCTTTTGAAAAAACACGCCGCAAGAATAACGGACGCGATAGCATTGGTGATAGCGGTCGTTGCGAACGACAAAACGGTGTCGGGGATGCAGGCAAAAATAATAACCTCAGTCGACCAACACAGCGTAACACATATAAGACATAAATTCGCTTGTAGTTTATTCATAATCACATCTCCAATTAATCACAATATATAATAACAAAAAACACACAAAAAGTCTATATATTTTTTTGATTTTTACCATATTGACGGTAACTTTGAATCAAAATACTTCTTTCGTCTTGACATTCAAAGCTAATTGTAGTATGATTTGTATAACAAATCATACTTTTGAGGTGAGTTCAATGAAAACTCCAAAGGGAAAATACGCTTGGACAGCTACTGTAGGCGAAAAGGGACAGATCGTTATTCCAAAACAGGCGCGCGATGTCTTTGACATAAAACCCGGAGATGTGCTGATACTGCTCGGCGACGAAGAACACGGCATAGCCATTCCGCCGAAAAAATCATTTAACAGTCTTTTTAACACTGCGTTTAAGGAAACGGACGGTGAGGAAAAATGAAAAGAATAGCTTTTTTCTGTATTCCTGCTCACGGACACACCAACCCTATGCTGCCGGTGGCGGCTGAGCTGGTAAAAAGAGGCGACGCCGTGCGATTTTACTCCTTTGATGAATTTGAGGAGAAGATCAGATCAACGGGAGCGGAATTTGTATCCTGCGACGAATACCTTCCTCCGGTCACCGACGAAGAAATGGAAAACCTGATGAACGTCAACACCACCGAAATGACGATCCAGGACATACGCACTACGCTTAAAATGAACGATTTTTTAGATAAGGAATTTGCTCAGTTCAAGCCGGACGCGGTTTATTCTGACTCGGTCTGCTTCTGGGGCAAGCTAAACGCGTGGAAGCACAAGGTGCCTTTAGTATGCTCTACAAGCACATTTGCTTTTAATCAGATGTCGTCAAAATACATGAAGATGAGTTCACGCGAGCTGTCCGGGATGATTTTCGGATTGCCCAAGATATCAAAGGAGCTCAAAACACTTGAGCCCTACGGCTATCACGTCAAAAGCGCGCTGTCGCTGGTACAGAACGACAGCAAGACCGACACCGTAGTCTATACCTCACGCAGCTTCCAGCCCTATGCGGAAAGCTTTTCCGACCATTACGCCTTTGTCGGTCCCTCTGTTTTTTCAACGCTGAGTCCCGACAAAAGCAAAGACCGCCCTTTGGTCTATATCGCACTGGGAACGGTCATAAATGACAGACCGGATTTTTATCATAAATGTATGGACGCGCTCGGAAACACGGACATCGACGTTATGATATCCTACGGAAAACATATGGACAAAAAGCTGCTCGGCAAGCTGCCCGGCAATGTTCAGGCATACCCTTACGTCAACCAGCTTGAAGTGCTGTCAAAGGCGGACGCGTTCATCACACACTGCGGCATGAACAGCGTTTCCGAGAGTCTGTATATGGCGACTCCGCTCATACTGTATCCGCAGACAAGCGAGCAGCGCGCCGTGGCAAGGCGAGTCACGGAAAAAGAAGCCGGCATAATGCTTAACGACGATTCAGCCAAGGGCATCAAGCAGGCGGTCACGCAGGTTTTGAACGACAGTAAATATGCCGCTGCCGCAAAATCATGCTGCGATGACTTTCGCTCATGCCCGGGTGTAAAGGGCGCCGCGGATTTCATCGAAAACGCTCCTCACACTTCCGGCGGAACGGACTTGCTTGCAGAGGTCAACAAAGGCAACAAGTGGTTTTACCTGTGCTACTGGCTGATCGCCTGTGCGCTTATGGCGCTGTGGGGATTCTTTATAAGTTGGCAGTTCGTATGGATCATCGGCATAGTCGCCGGTGTACTGTCACATCCGATAAGCGGAGTGTTTTTCAAAATGCGCTACGACAAACTGGCAAAAAAACGCACTGTCAACGGAGTATGAAAGATGATATACATAGGTAATCACGTTTCGGTATCAAAGGGATACCTTGCAATGGGCAGGCATGAGCATAAGCTCGGCGGTAACACCTTCGCGTTTTTTCCGCGCAATCCGCGCGGCGGAAAATCAAAGCAGGTTTCAGCCGAGGACATGGAAGCGCTGCGGCAGTATATAAGCGACAATCAATTCGGCAAGCTTGTCGTTCACGGCGCGTACACCATGAACGTTTGCGCCGCCAAGGATGAGATCCGCGCCAACTCGCGTGAGATGATGCGCGACGATCTGCTGCGTTTGCAGTCGCTGCCCGGGAATTTTTACAACTTTCATCCCGGCTGTCATGTTGGACAGGGCAATCAGACAGGCGTGCGGCAGATCGCCGAAGCCGTTGCCGACATTATCCGTGAAACGGAGCAAACAAGCAAAATTCCACTGCAAAATAAAGTCCTGCTCGAAACAATGGCAGGCAAAGGAAGCGAGATTGGCGGCTGCTTTGAGGAGCTTAAGGCGATAATCGACCTTGCCGTATCTATCGGCGGCGAAGAGCTTCGCGGCAAGCTCGGCGTATGTTTTGACACCTGCCATATATGGGACGCGGGATATGACATACAAACCGACCTTGACGGAGTGCTTGCGCATTTTGACGATGTGATCGGACTGAATGACCTCTGCGCCGTTCATCTTAACGACAGCAAAAACACCTGCGGCTCACGCAAGGACCGTCACGAACAGCTCGGCAAAGGAATGATAGGCGCAGACGCGCTGTGTGCGGTAGTGCGGCATCCGCTTTTGCAAAACCGTCCGTTCATTCTTGAAACTCCCAACGACGACGCAGGCTATAAGCAAGAGATCCAAACCGTGAGGGAATGGATGCTCCGATAATAAAAAACAGCGCCGCGACCATGTGATCGCGGCGCTGTTTTTAGCTGTATTTATAAGTTCTCTTTCTTTTTTATTCGTTTTGAAATCAGCAGGTATATCCAATATGACGTTGCACCGAGAAAAACTCCGAGGGTGTTCATTAAGACGTCATCCGTTTCGCATTTACCGATTTGGAAAACAAACTGCGTGGCTTCAACAATAACGCTGAGCAAAAAGCCCGCGGCGACGGTGAGCAAGACGCGCCGCTTGATTTTTTCCGGCAGCGCAAACGGCAGGCTGAGTCCGAGCGGAATAAACAGAATGATGTTCAAATAAACCGTCCGATAATACCCGACGCGGGTCATCATAGGCTCGACCGAGGCAAACGGAACAAGACTTACGTCGTGGGCGACATCGGTTGTCCTGCCGAAAATGGTAAGCATAAAAATCAACACCAGCGAAGCCGCCACTCCGAGCCTTGTGATAACCGTTTTTGTCCTGCCCTTAGTCAGCAGCATGACAACCGTCCAGAGGGTGTATGTGATTACAGTTCCGGCAATGGAGTAAATATTCGATTTATTATATAAAAAATGAACGATATCCAACCTTAACTCACTCTCCCTTCAGTGTCAAAGGGTGCGCCGCACGATCGTACTCAACACAGTACGGCGTTGTATTCTATTGTATTTGAATCCGCACGGCTTGTCAAGAATAATACCGCAACTTTTGTCATCCGAAGGCGTCTAATCAGATATTCCGGCGACGGTCATAATATCTACATCATAGAGCACGCGCTGTTTCAAAACTACGGCGCCGGAGATAACCCGGTTAATAACTACTACGACATACCGCTCAGCAACGGATACGATTCCACCAATCAGCTGAAATCCATTTTGGAAACCTACAAGGACGCGATCTTCATTACAGGTCACACACATATCAGGCACATCGACCCTTGCCAAAAAGCCTGTGGAACAGGTCGGCGCCGGCAACAAGACCTACGGTTGGGCAGTATATTCCATTACCGTTACCAACCCCAACTTCAAGAACGTCATCTTCAGCGACGGCAACGGTGAGCAGACCCAAGATTTGAGGATATATCTAAACGACAATGTCGTCTACTACATCAGCGACGACAGCAATCCTCACTACTGCAAGGCATATATGCTCGACCGAAACAATCTAAGAAAATAGCACATACAGCACGAGGCATGCCGGTCGGCATGCCTCTTTCTTATCAAGTATTCGGAGTGTAGCGGATATTCACCGTGCAGTGCGCCGGGATATACGCGTTTATGCGTTCCTCCAGCAGCTTTTTTTCGCCGCTGTCAAGGTCTTCCCGTATTGTCAGGTTAAGCTTGGCGTGCGAGCCGACCTCCTGATATGTAAAATCCTCTATACCGCAAACGCGCACAAAATCCTCAAAGCCCTGCGGCGTAGGATCAACTCCGGTCACATATTCCGCAATCGTAAGCAGCTCTCTGCGTTTTTCCACAGGCAGGCTGCTTTTTTCTTTGCCCGTAAAGCGCTCGCGCATGGCTATTCCCCAGCTTTGCGCCGTGGCGATAAAGAATTCGCGCTCCATCTCATCCAGTGTGTCAAACAGTCGGTCGAGCTCGTCGGCAAACACCCTAAGCTCCAGAGCGTTGCGCGTTCCGTCCTCCAAATCGTAAATGCCGAGCGGCGCAAGCTTTTGCGTCATAGATCCATAGCTTGTCATCAGGTCACCTCGATATCAACGTCGCCGCTTATAAAGAACTGCGAGCCTGCGGCGGTCATGTTGCTCATCGACATGTCGAACACATAGTTTTCAATGCAATCCGTATCCAGCAGATATTTGCCGAGGGCGCTTAGATAAAGCGTGCCGCCCAAGGGAATGGTGCTTAGATATTCCTCAAAAGCGTTCGTGCAAAGCTCGCGCACCTCCTGAGCGGTGTAGCCTGCCTTAGCCTCAACTGTAACAGCCATGTCGTAGCTTGTGCCGACCGCCGGCAGCACCTCAACATCTACATTGATCTCGCGGTTGCGCAGGATTAGCGCCCTTGCCTCGTCAATGACCGCCTGACCGATGGTACCGTCGTAGCTGTTAACATACACGTTGATAGTACCGGCGCCGCGAGCATAGGTAACAACTCCGGCTCTGTCAACACCGTCAACGCTTTGCGCAAGCTGAATGTAATACGCCTTGTTCATGCCGTTAGGCACACAGTAGTAGGTATCCTTGATCCGCTTACGCAGCGAATTATCCGCCTCGGTGTCGGCGCCGCCCTCAAATACGCTCCGGTTTCTGACGCTGTCAAGCTCGGCAGGCATGCTGACCGGTACGGTCGCGGTGCCTATCAAAATATTGCCGCCGAAGCCCGCCAGCTCCGCCTCGGCTCTGACGTCCACCGACAGTGTACCGAGCGGCAACACCGCATCCTCGGTAGTGTATACCCTAACAGGCTGTGCGCCTGTCGTTGCCACTACCGTTCCCGAGGGGATCGTTACGGGGTAGCTTTTTGTTTCGTTAACGGAAAAGGTCAGGGTTCCCTGAGCCTTTGTCGCGGCCCGGCGCGTTAGTCCGCGCTGCTCGGCGATATGATCCAAAAACTCGCCCGTAGCGGTGGAGGCGAACATCTGACGCTTTAGCCACTCGGTTTGTGAATAGGCGTTGAATATCTCTCCTGCCAGCACCCTGAGCTTTATCGCTATATCGCTTGCCTCGTCAAACACCACTCCGCTGCGCTCGGTGTAGTCCGCCTTCATCCTGTTGTATATTGTTTCGTAACTATCCGTAAAAATGCACCTCCCGCTGCACTGATCCGTTTTTTGTCGGGATATCGACTATAAGAGCTTCACCGCTTTCCGACACACGGATATACATATTTTCGTCATCTGCAAACGCCTCGTTTATGACCGCTTCCGCCTGCATTTCATCCATTTCCGGACGGTAGTCCGAGCCGAGGCTGCGGTTATAAACAAAACTGCCCCTGTGCGCTCCGGCAAGTATCAGCGCGCGCTGAACAGCGGACTCCTCCTCGCTAAGCAGCACGGAGCCGCCTGTAACGTCAACAAACACATCTCCGTTTTCAAGTTTTATGTCGCGCATCAAAACACCTGCCCGTTTATTACTACGTCGCCGTTGTTTTTCAGGACAAGCGACGCTCCTCCCTTGGAAAACAGCGCCACCTCTCCGGGCTCGACCGCCGCGGAGTTATCGGTGACCCCAAGCGCTACCTCGCCGTCCTCAAGCGGAAGCACGACAGCGCTGTGACCCTCGGGCGGTATGCTGACAATACCGTAGGGAAAACAGCAGGGCAGGTTTTTATGCTCTCCCGACGCGGTCACGGTCGTACCCTCCGCGCCGTGACCGACGCTGCCTTTGACCGCAGAGGGCTTTTCGATGGAATTCTTTGTCATGTAACTCATCAACCACATCAAAACTTCTCCTTTTTAAATGTAATTTCCGAAAATTCGCCGCCGCTGTTCGCCTTGTATCTGACCCCCGACACGGTCAAGTCGGATATCACACCGAGCACAGTGTCGCGCACCTCGGCGGAGCTTCCGACCAGATGCGTACAACAGCCGCCGCAGGACAGACTAAGCAAATAACCCCTGCGGTTGCTTGCGTCAAGCATCTGACGCACCGTATCCATAGAGCGGTTATCGGCGGACACATCAACATATCTGCGCCTTACGATACCGCCGCAGCCCGGGTTCGGATTTACCGAGACCGAGCTGTATCCGCCCGTTGCCTTTGTCTTAATGCGGATATCGGACAGCAGGCGGTAAAGGTTGCGGCTTTCTTTAAGTGAGTGGTAAGGGATACCTGCTCCGCTGTTGTCAAACACCGCCGTGTCGCCGGGCGGCAGTCCCTTTAGATACAGCGTGCCGTCCGCGCTTACGTGCGGCGTGCTGTTGTACTTGGCGCGGCAAAAGCACTCCAAAACCTGCCAGTGCGACATTCCCTTTTGAATACGCATACGCTCAGGCAGGTACGATCTGTCCCCGTCCGCTACGATCAAACCAAAGGGCTTTGCGTGGCGGCGGCAAATGAGCTCGGCGGACGGGTCACGGTAATCGAGCGGCTCCGCCTCGTTGTCGAGCAGGCGTGACGCCGCGCTGCGAGCAGATAGCTTCATGGACGCTCCACCGCTGTCCGCCTCGCTTACAATGCTGTCTATATCACCGCAAAACACAGTATCCGCACCGTCCTTTGCCGTCAGCACACGCGCGTTGTTTCTCAGCCGCGCGTCATATGATAACAGCAGCCTTGCGCTTGCGGCAGGAACATCAACATCACAGTCGATGACCGCGGAACGCACCGCCGTCAGCTCAACCTCGCTGCCGTCCTGCATGACCGCGTAATAGCTCAGCACAGCACGACCGCCTTTCCGTTAAGCGGAAGGTCGGGACGCTTGATCTCGGGATTAAGCTCCAACAGGGTTTCCACCGCGATTTCATAACGATAGCTCACATCCCACAGGCGGTCGCCTTCCTCGGGATAGCAGCACACGGGCTTTTCCGCGCGTTTTTTCTCCATCATCTCGCGAAAGACAAATTCATATGTAAGCACGTCGGGCTTTGGCTTGCCGGTGATCTTGAGGCTTTCAAACACCGCGTATATTGGACTGAGCTTTGCAATGCTCAAAATACCGCTTCCTCCCCGGCGAAACAGCGCAAACAACTGTTCAAACTGTTCCATGCAGTCCGCGCCGTAAAGCTCACCCTTGCCTGTTATTCGCAGGTTCCTTCTGCCCGTGCTTTGTACCTCAGCTTTGCCGTTCGCCGTTGAGTTTTCGGTGACGTATTTATCACAGGCAAAGCTTATTTCGCGAGGGTTATGCCGCCACTGCACACCCTTGTATCTCATTGCGTTAAGGTTCACTTACACCGCCTCCTCTTCCTCATCCAAACGTCTGCTGTACCGTATACTTTCCAGTTCAAGTTCCTCGCTAAGACCGTCATAGTCCGCAAACGGGAACCGTGTTTCTTCTTCATTCATGATCAACACTCCTTTGCGCCGCTTCAAGCGTTACCTTGTGGCTGATGACCCCGGCAGGAGGAATATCTGTTTTGACGCTTTTGACCGCGCCGTTTTCAAACCGCTGTGTGACGCCGCCGCAGCTGATGCACAACACATTAAAACTACGGTCGGCAAAAGCGGCAAAGTCCGCGGTTTCAAGCGTCAGGATTATTTCGTATGAGCGGCTTACGATCTGCGCCGCAGGGATATCGGTAAGATAACATTCGATTTTATCGACCGTGGTCTTTTCGTTTACGACCGCGCCGCAAACGCCGCCGAGTACCGTTCCGTCCAGCGTCACCACAGCGTCAACGCCCTTTGCCAACTCAAACAGCATGATGCCCCTCCTCTGTCAAACAAAAGTCCAGACCGAGCGTCACTGTGCGGTAAATCGCCTGCAAGTCCTGATCAAAGCGGATAGCGGACGCGCTGATATCCGTGATCAAGCGGTCGGAGTCCGCCGCCTTTAATCCTGCGAGCACTGCGCTGACCTTTTCCGACAGGCCCGTTCCGCTCCCCCGAGCGGGAGCATAAACGCATAGCTCCACCGTAGCGCGGTAACGGTCGCCCCGCACGTCGTCAGTCAAATAGCCGCCCAAATACTGACGGCTGAGCTTTGTTCCGGTTATCCTTACCGCGGCCATCCAGCCGGTGACGGGATCCTCCATGTCGTGAGCGCCGTATTCCCTGACGAACCGAACATCCTCCAAGCCGGGGCAGGTCTTAAGCCTCCTGATGATGCCGTCCGTCATCTCTTTAATCCGATCCATACTCATCCTCCGTTCTTTCGCCCAAAGGCAGCAGGATCGCCCATTCATACAGCGGATAATCCTTGATAAAGTAGGTTTCGCACCGTTTGACGATGTATTTGTTTCCATGCGACTCTATAACGGATGCGTTCTCTGTCAGGCGGTGTGACGCGCTGCCGATATACAGGTACTTTTGACGGCGGTTCATGCCCAGCATATGGTACTGACCGCCGATGTAAATTCGGTTGCGGTAGCGCAGCGGCTCCACAAACGCGCTGGTTTGGATCTCGTCGCCGTTCTGCACTATAGTGACCTGAGATCCGTAACGCCTGATGGTTTCGCCTACCGTATTAAAAATGCTCATTCTATCACCCTGCCAAAGATATAACGATCGGAACATATCAAATCTGCCGATTCATTCAAAAGCTTTTGCCACAACTCCTCCGCCTTGTTGCCGTCCCTTACGGGCGAGGCAATATGTACCTCGCCCGCGGTAAAGGCGGTAACTCCGTTGTCATTGCACAGGCAGTACGTCTTATAAGCATATGCCGCGCAAAGCATTTCTAACCGTGCTGTGTCGCTGTCGCCGGAGGGCTGTTTGATCAAACGCCTGCGTATGTACTCCATAGCGTCCTTTATAATCGACTGCCACCTTGCCGCTTCGCTCAACTCCATGCCGCAAAGCAGCGCAAAACGCCGTGTAATATTTGCAATGTTCAAGCGACCGCCTCCGTTATCAGGACAAGGTCATTGTCGCTTCGTCAAAGATTTTTGCAAAGCCGGCAGTACAGGTGATCGCCGCGCGTTCAAGCTGACGGTCGATGAGCTTGTCGTAGTCGGTAACTACTCCGCCCGCCTGTACCATCTCAAGGGCGCAGTTTTTGTCTAAGCCGATGACGGTGCCTGCGGTCACCTCGGGAGCGTGCAGCAGCGTTGCGCCTAAGGGTGTGATCATCTTGCCGGTGCCGTGGAATTCCAGACCTGCCTGAGCGTCCTGCATCTGCTGCAGTGAAAGGATCTGCTGCATAACGCCGGTAGGAGCCAGAATGGTGTTCAGCTCATATGGTGACATAGCCGCCCACAGCGCGACAAGATCGCCGTAGCTGACTGTACCCGAGGTAGCTGCCGAAACATTATCCGCAGCGTTTCCGTTGCCGTCGCCGTTGAGCAGCACGTCGACCGCATCCCTGATCTGAGCGCGCGCAATGTGCGCGCCGATCTGATTAAGGGTAACGGTGAACAAATCGAGCCTCTGGAATCGCAGCGCCTCGTAGGAAGCCACCAGCATTCTGCCGCGCTTGTGGAGCTTTACAAGATTCTCCTTGGTAGAAACGGTAGTCTGCGGAATAGCAGCGCCCTCCGCAACCACCTTAAGGTCTCTGTCGTCCTCGGACGGAGTCGAGGCGATGCTGCGGTAATCCATGCCTTCGATGTCGGTAACGGTCGCTACGAGCTCGGGCAGGATGTTTGCGCGCTCCATACCCTGACGAACGGCTCTGCCGATATACTCGGGAAAGAGCGCGGCGGAGTTGGAGGTCTGGAAAAACTTTTCCACACAGTCGCTGCCGCTGCCGCTGACACGAATGTCAAAACGCTTTAGCTGACGTGAAAAAGCGTCCAAGCCCTCAAGCGAGGTACCGACGTAGTTTTCGGACGGGTCAAGCTGTTCAAGCGCCTGAGTCAAGCCGCCCTTTGTCTGATACATACCCTTTTCAATAGTAATATTCTCAAAATGTGCCATATTATTACCTCCGTTTTATTAAAGAATCACGCCGACCTGAGTAGCGGTGGAATCGATCACGAGCAGCTCTCTGCCGTTTTCGCTGACAGCTGCCTTGCCTGCCGCATTTGCAGCAAGCGTTTGATAGCCGACTGTGATCTGTTCCGCTGCGGGCAGCGCCGCATAGCCGGACATCTGAACAGCCGCGTAGCCGTTGCGTACCGCGAGGGTAACGCCGCAAAACGCGTCGCCCGCTGAGCACTTTGCCACGGTTCCGTTTGCGCTTACTTTTACAAGCGTACCTGCCTCGGTGACAGAATCCGCCGCGATAAAGGTCAAAACATTTTCTCCTGCGCCGTTAAAATTTACATTCATCTTTTCTACCTCCGTTAAATGGTAAACTGACCGTTAAAAACGGTGTTGTCTGATTTTTGATAGAGCTGCGGAACGGGAGCATAAGCCTCGTCCAGCTTGTTTTCGTAGGCGCGCTTAAACTCGTTGAGCTGAGCCACGCTCATGGTTTTTGTCAAAGCCTCCATTGTCTCGCGTGAGATATCGGGCTGCAGCGCCGCCGAAAGCCTGAGCACCTCGCTTTGGAGGCTGTCGCGGTAATACACGCCGTCCTTGGCGCTCTGCTTTAGCTCCTCAATGTAGCCGAGCAGCTTTTTGCACTCCTGCGCGCTCAGATTGACGCTCTTTTGCTGCGCCAACTGCTTCATGATCCTTTCCATACTTACTTCCTTTCCGTATGCCGACTTGATAACGCCGGCGTCCTTTTGGGCGGGAACCGCCACAAAGCTGAATTCGTACGCGTCATACGGTGCGGTCAGCTCGCCGCAGCACAGCTTGCCGCCGTACTCCCCGCCCTTTTTGTGGGGACATACGGCTATATCCTCGCCGCAGACGCTGCACTTGACCGACTCCACCGCGCAGCCGACGCTGACCTCGCGCACTATGCCGCTGTCGATGTCCAAAATCAGCTTTTCGTTTTCCGCGCAGCGCGGCATATAGGCGCGTGCTTTAAGACGGAAATAGTCGTCGCCCGTGGCGGTGGTCTTGCCTTCTACTGCCTCTGTTTTGCACGCAAAAATACGCGCGGTCTGGTTTTTGGCAGTAGGGTCATGGTCAAATATTCCCGTTTTGCCTACAAAGAGCTTCTCAAGCGCAAACAGCGATTCAACGGGAAAACGTTCGCCGTCGCGGTCAACGTCGTTGTCACACAACACGACCGAAAACACATACACATCCTCTGCGCCGAGCGGCTTGCGTGTGTAGGCGTTGATGAGCTCAAGCTCCTCCGCGCTGACAGTGTCGCACGGCGCTTCTTCGGACGCAATAAAAGCGCCCTTTGTTACTCCTCTTTTACACATCTTCTTCCTCCCAACCGATCTCTTTTTCGATTTGCATCGCGCGGGCGTTGTTGAGCCTTGCCTGCGACAGCTCTACGGTATCCTGTAAATTGATATCGTCCCACAAAACCTGCACGTTGTCGGTGTATCCGTTAAGGCGCAGATGCGTCTCGACGATCCTGCGGATAGCCGGCTCCACCGCGGCTCGGTAGTATTCCAGCTCGCTTGTAAGGATGTCCGCCTGCTGCTCGCTCATTCGCTCGGTGCTCGACCAAGAAATGCCCAGCAAAAACGGCGGTATACCGAGCTTGCTTAGGATCTGCTCCAACACCGCTCTAAGCGGTACCTCGCAGTCCGGAACAGCCATATCCGCTCCTATAGCCTTTATGCTGACGTTGCCCACAGACACAAAATCGCATACGTTGTCGCTGCGCATCGCCTTTCTCCACTCGTCGGCGATCTGACGCGCGCTTTCCTCGCTGAAGCTCTCGCCTGCGTCGGGCGTGTAGGTAACGGCAAACCGCACGTCGCCCACTCGCTCCCAGTTTGTTTTTACCGAGCTGAAAATGCGCAGCATGATCTCGCTCATAAACGGCAGACCGCTGATAAGGGATTTGCCCCTGACTGTGCCGGGCTGCTGGTTGAGCAACGCGGCGACGATCAGCTTTTGGTTTTTTACGGGCTTCAATCCCGCCGCGTCGTTTAAATACACCACGGGCTCCAGCGGAGAACTGCCGGCGCGGATAACTACATCGTCAAGCGACGCGTTATACAGCGCGGTTATACCGGTGTGCCGTGAATCGGGGATCATCTCCCCGACCGCCTCGCCGTAGCTCAGCAGGCTGTCCAGATAGCTGAACACAAAGTGCGGCATGCCCAGCGCTGTGCCGTTTGACTGCACATTTTTGATGAACATGTCGGCGATCGCCTGGCTGCTGCGGTTGCCTGTCCTCACGGTAAAACCTCCGATAAGCCTGATGATCTTTTCGATAGCCGCGTCGATTATGGGAACGGATGCGCGCATGCTGTCATACAGCGCCCGTTCCGCTCTGCTTTGGTATTCCGCCCGCAAAAAGCTGAGCGCCGCGGCGTTTTGCTTGGTTTTCGGCACGGTCTGAACAAAGCCCTTGGCTGTTTTTCCGCGCCTTGGTTTACCAAACATATGGTACCTCCTATCTGCCGGCGGCTACGGCAAAGGTGCTTTTGCCGCCGTCCATGATGGTAGTCACAAAATACCGGATGTCATCCATTGCGTGGTCGTTCTCCTTTACGGGAACGTCCTCGCGGCGTGCGCTGTCCCACTTGTAAAGCGAAAATTCGCGCCGTGCCGCGCTGCAGTTGGAACAGATCTTGATACTTCCGTCCTTTAACGCCTGCGACACCCTTCTTATTCCGTTGACCACCTGATTGTTTGCAGGGCGCACGGCAAAGCGCTTGTGCCTGCGTATTACCTCGATAAAGCTTGCCGCCGAGGGATCTACCGTCACAATGCTTACGCGGCGGTCGCCGACAAGCTCGCACAAAGCCTTATAATGCTCTTCGTCGGTACGCTGATAACCTTCCTTTCGAGAGTCAAAATAATACTCGTCCAAGCGGTACCACACGCCCTGACGCCTGCCCCACAGCCCTGCCGAGGTGGGATTGACCGTACCGTAGTCGCAGGATACAGCATAGCTGTCAAAGCCGTCCTGCGGCGGCTTGCAGTACATGCTCTCCTGAGCCATAAACGGATAGACCGCTCCGTAAACCGCTACCCACTTGCCCAACACAAAGCGCTCGTAAAACACTCCGCTGTACAGCCGCTCGTATCTGCGCCTGACCTTGTCGCTCAGCGAAGGGTTGTCCTCCATCATAAAGTGGAGGTGCAGGGCGTTTTTGCGCCGCTCCTGCTTTATCCACTCGTTGTAGAACCAGTGCTCGGGGTGCTCGGGATTGCAGTTGAACCAAAACCGCGAGCCCTGAACCGAGCAGCGCGCCATTGCCTGTTCCACAAAGGAACGCGGCATAAGCGCCACCTCGTCAAACAGCACGCCTGAAAGCGTCATGCCTTGGATAAGCGACGCGGAGCCTTCGTCCTTGCCACCGAACAGGTAAAATCGGTTGGTGACCTCGCCGCAGCTCACAAGCAATATGTTGCGGCTGAGCTTTTCCCGGCAGCTGAAGCCGAGCGAATGCAGCAGCGGTATAACGGGCGTTACCATATTGCGCCGCAGCGAATTGATGGTCTTGCCGCAGAGCGCAAGGTCCGCGCCGTCAAAAGCGTAGAAGCTCCACAGAATGAAGCTGAGCGACATGCAAAAGGTTTTTCCGCTGCGCACCGCGCCGTCACAAATCAGCGCGTCCTTGCCGTAATGGGGCGAGTTGCGGTGCCACCAGCTTAAAACCTCCATCTGCTTTGGAGAAAAAGACTTAATCGTGTTCAACGTCGCTCACTGCCTTTGCGCTGTGTCCGATAGCGTCGAACAGGTCCGCTACTCCGCCCTGTTCACAGTCGCCCTGCGCAAGCTTTTCAAGCGCCTTTAGGCGGTCAAAAAACTTGATTTCGAGCATACCGTCCTTTGGTTTTTTGATTTCGGACACCAAAAACAAATCCATCTCCTGAAGCTGACGGAGCGTGGGCTGCTCCGTAAACAACAGCGACACCGCGTCCGCAATGCTGCCGAACGCCAGCCGGCGGTAACCTGCGGACGCAAGCTTTGCAAACGTTTTTTCGCGCTGCTCTGTCAGCCGCTGAACCTCCTCAAGTACCGTAGCGCAGCACAGCAGCTCCTCCGCCGCCTGCTCCGGGTTTTTTTCAAACCCCGCGCGTCTTGCCGCCGTTACGGGGTCGCCCGTACTGACCAGATAGCCGCAAAACGCTGCCTGCTTTTTTTGTAATCTTTTTTTGATGAATTCCACCTCCTGTTTTGAAAGGCGTTTTTGCACAGATCAAATCAGCGTGACCGTCACAAAGAAAGGTTCCTGTTTCAGGCGCCTTGCTACGGTTGTACCGTCAACCGTCTTTATATTTTTCGCCGCCCTCCCTTTGACGTTAGCTCCGCTTTTTTCAATGCGTGCGTAAAAACCCTTTCACTATACCCGGTAAAAACGGAAAAAATTGCATACGAATATGCAATTTTTCGCCGAAAATCGAAAAATATTTTTATTTTGGACAATCGGGCATGATGTGACAGCAAGATTTTATTATGGCAAAATGTGGTGGGGCAGTATAGTTTTGTTTCTCGCCGCCAACGTGGCTCATTGTGCAAAACCGCCAAATCTACAACCGCTGAACCCACTACCGCCCCTGCTCCTGCGGTCAAGGTCGGCGACGTGAACGGCGACAGCACGGTCAACGGCGCGGATGCGGGTATTTTAATCCGCCATGTTTCCGGCTGGACACAGTACGCGAAGTTTTTTAGTTAAGATAAACCTATAAAAATCAATCCGTGTAGGGGAGACCCTTGCGGTCTCCCACGGGCTATGCGCATAGCTAAGGGGCTGGCTCAAAACTTGAAAGAGTTTTGGGCCAGTTTTTTTGCAAAAAAA
>CAMHCD010000004.1 GCA_946183545.1 uncultured Clostridia bacterium | reverse complement strand
TGGTCGGCAATGTGATGCTGCGTTTAAGCGATACTGCCGGCTTGCGTACAACAGACGACAGAGTTGAACAAATCGGCGTTGACCGTGCAAAAAAGCGCATGGAGCAATGCGGACTGTTACTTGCAGTTTTTGATAACAGTCAGCCGCTTACTCAGGATGATATAAGCTTGACGGAAGCGGCAAAGGATATTCCCTCAATTGCTATAATAAATAAAACAGATTTAGTTTCTCAATTAGATATAAGCAAGATTTCTTTATACTTTAGCAATATAATATATATTTCTGCAAAAACCGGTGAAGGAAAAGATGAACTGACACAGGCTATAGAAAAGATCGCCGGTACACAAAACTTAAACCCCAGTGAGGGTATATTATGCAACGAGCGTCAGAGAGCTAATGTATATCGCGCGCTTCAATCTGTTTCGGAGGCTAAACAGGCGTTGCAGTCGGGTATGACTTATGACGCCATAACGGTATCTTTGGAAGATGCTATCTCTGAATTATTGGAAATGACAGGAGAAAAAACAAGCGACGAAGTAATTGACAGAGTTTTCCATAACTTCTGTGTTGGAAAGTAAAGAGGAAAAATTATGACTTATTATGCTGGTGAATATGATGTAGCGGTGATCGGCGCCGGACATGCCGGTATTGAAGCCGCGCTTGCTGCAGCAAGACTCGGATGTAAAACTGCTGTTTTTACTATCAATTTGGACGCGGTGGGAAACTGTCCGTGTAATCCGTCGATTGGAGGCACGGCAAAGGGACATTTAGTGCGCGAGATCGATGCTCTCGGAGGAGAAATGGGCAAAACAGCAGACGAATGTTTTTTACAGTCGCGCATGCTCAACAGAGGCAAAGGTCCTGCTGTCCACTCTCTTCGTGCTCAGATAGACCGTCGCAAATACTCGGATACAATGAAGCATAAGTTAGAGCTACAGGAAAACTGTGAGCTTCGTCAAGCTGAGATCATATCTATAAAAAAATCAGAAAACGGCTATTTGCTAACTACACAAATGCAGGCGGAGTACGAGTGTAAAGCCGTAATTATCGCAACCGGAACTTTTTTGGGCGGGCGAATTTATGTCGGCGAGGTCAGTTATGACAGCGGTCCTGACGGTATGTTTCCCGCAACAAAGCTTGCGGAGAGTTTAAAAGAAATAGGTTTGCCACTTCGCCGCTTTAAAACAGGTACACCTGCACGAATACTGAGAAGGTCAATTGATTTTTCCAACTTAGAGGTTCAAAAAGGCGATGAACCGCCGCAGCCGTTTTCATACGAAACGAAAGAGCTCGGTCCAAACAAAGTGGATTGTCACATCAGCTGGACAAACGACGACACAAAACAAGTCATATTAAAAAACATACACCGTTCACCTTTATACGCAGGTAAAATCGAAGGCGTCGGCCCGCGCTATTGTCCGAGCTTTGAAGACAAGATAATGCGCTTTAAGGATAAGCCGCGACATCAGCTGTTTATTGAACCCTGCGGCGAAAGCACTGAGGAAATGTATTTGCAGGGAATGAGCAGCTCGCTGCCCGAAGAAGTACAGCTGCAATTTTACCGTACTATTAAGGGCTTGGAAAACTGTGTAATGATGCGTCCCGCGTATGCTATTGAATATGACTGTGTTGATCCCACTGCCATGAACGCCACATTAGAGTTTAAAAATCTTCCGGGTCTTTACGGTGCCGGACAGTTCAACGGCAGCTCCGGATATGAGGAGGCAGCCGCTCAAGGCTTGGTGGCAGGAATAAACGCCGCGCTAAAGGTGCAGGGCAAGGAGCCGCTTATTTTGACAAGAGCCAATTCGTATATCGGTACGCTGATCGACGACTTGGTGACAAAGGGAGCAAATGAACCTTACCGCATGATGACCTCAAGAAGCGAGTACAGATTGGTACTGCGTCAGGATAACGCCGACGAAAGATTAACCCCGACAGGTCATAAGTTAGGATTGATAAGCGAGGAACGCTATCAAAGATTTTTACAGAAGCAAGAAATAAAATATAAGGAAATAAACAGACTAAAAAATACTTCTATTGCTCCGAATCCCAAATTGAACGATATACTTGTTTCACGTGAAACAACTCCGCTTACTACCGGTATTCGCGAGTATACATTGTTAAAGCGTCCGCAAGTAGATTACGCGTTGATCGCGCGGTTCGACCCTGACGCACCTCAGCTGGATGCAAATATTACAGAACAGATAGAAGTAGAAATAAAATATGAAGGCTATATCCAAAAACAGCTAAAGCAGGTAGAGCAGGTCAAAAAGCTTGAAGAAAAGCAATTGCCGCTTGGTTTTGATTATTGTGAGATAAAGGGTCTGCGTTTGGAAGCGCAGGAAAAGCTCAACAAAATCAAGCCGCTCAATATAGGTCAGGCAAGCCGTATTTCCGGAGTATCGCCTGCCGACATCAGTGTTCTGTTGATTTGGATGGCTGCAAAGAAGTAGGAATTGTTATGAGATTTAATAAGTTACTTGAAAAGGCAATTAAAGATTATTCATTATTGTTGACTCCGCAGACATATTCGCGTTTTGAATTGTATTATAAGCTGCTGTGTGAGTGGAACGAAAAAATCAATCTTACCGCAATAACCGACCCTCAGGGAGTGGCGGTCAAGCATTTTGCGGACAGCATGGCATTTTATAATTATTTTAATTTGAACAAAGAGGGCGCGCGTGTGATAGATATAGGCACCGGAGCAGGATTTCCGGGAGTCGTGCTTAAAATCGTTCGTCCCGATATAAAGCTGACTTTACTTGACAGCCTTAACAAACGCTTTTTGTTTTTAAAAGAGCTTATCAGTCAACTTGGACTTGAAGCCGAATTTTTGCAGGGCAGGGCAGAGGAGTATGGTCAGGATTTAGATCACCGCGAAGGTTATGACTTTGTTGTTTCCCGTGCCGTGGCTCAGCTTAATGTACTCAGCGAGTATTGTCTGCCGTTTGCAAGACTGTCGGGAACCTTTGTTGCGTTTAAGGGCGGCAGCTGTGAAGAAGAGGTACAGAACGCAAAACGCGCCATCGACACCTTAGGCGGCAAATTGCAGGCGGTCCATTCGTTTGAACTACCGATGGAGGGCGGCAGCCGCAGCTTGGTCGCAATTGAAAAGATCCGACCTACCCCGGACAAATATCCGCGCAACAACGGACGTATCAAATCAAAACCGTTATGATCTATTCGACATTATAGTTTAATAACAGACAAAACAAAATAAAATATTTGCTCAACGTTTGACAAAAACCGCGTCGCCAATGTGATATTATAATTGCACAGGGACAAGCCCTGAGGTAATACATTGGGTGATGCGGTTGAATTTTATGGTTAAAAGTGAGAATACGATACTTGATATTCCAATCATCAAAATAAGACCGAATAAATCCCAGCCTCGCAAACAGTTTGCCGAATCCGACTTGCAATCCTTGTCACAGTCAATTGCGGAAAACGGTATCTTGCAGCCGCTTACCGTGAGAAAGGTCAGCGCGTCGGAATACGAGCTGATTGCCGGCGAAAGAAGACTGCGCGCTTCTGTTATGGCAGGACTCAGAAAGGTTCCCTGTATTGTTGTAAAATGCTCTGATAAAGAGTCTGCCGTATACGCTCTTCTTGAAAATCTGCAGCGAGCCGACCTCGGTATATTTGAGGAGGCTCGCGGGATTTCAAGACTGATACGCCGTTACGGTTTGACTCAGGAACAGGCGGCAAGGAAGATCGGTAAAACCCAGTCGGCTGTTGCCAACAAGCTCAGGCTGCTTAGGCTGTCCGCAGAGGAACAGGAATGGATCGAAAACGCGGGACTAAGCGAACGTCACGCCCGTTCTCTGCTTCGGCTGGATGACGAGAGTATTCGCCGCGAGGCACTGTCAAAGGTTATTTCGGATAATCTTAATGTCAAGCAGACCGAAACGCTGGTGAGCATTTTATTGAATAATGCTCCAAAACAACATAAACGGAGCAACAGCAAAGCGGTGATAAAAGACTTTAGAATTTTTGAAAACACTATTTATAAGGCTGTTGACGCCATGAGACTTGCCGGAATCAACGCTCAAACAAACCAAGCAGACAATGACAATTTTATCGAATACACAATCAGGATCCCGAAAGCTCAGGTATTGAAGTCTCATAAAAGTGCTTAGTGACGCTAAAGTCACAAACGTGAAACAATTGATTTCCTAATTTACTTTCCACTTGGATGCAATGCATCCAATTCCACTCATACCCATTTCCTTATCTAACCCCTTGCAAAAAGCCGTGTAGAAATACACGGTTTTTTGCGTTGCCGTAAAAGTTTCACGTGAAACATAAAAAATTAAAAAATCTGGTCTAAATCACTTCAAAAAGAAGCTCAGATGTGATATACTATATGGCAGTGAAATTTTTGAAAGTAAGGAATTGAAGAAAGTGGCAAAAATTATTGCAATTTCAAATCAAAAGGGCGGCGTGGGAAAAACCACAACGGCTGTTAATCTTGCCGCTTGCATGGGAGCGTTGGGAAAAAAGGTCTTGTTGGTAGACGCCGATCCGCAGGGTAACGCTACAAGCGGAGTTGCCATAGATAAGAGCAAGGTGGGACTGTCCACCTATGATATCCTTGTGGAAGGCGCAAAGGCAGAGGAATGTGTGATAACTACCCCATACCAAAACCTGCATTTGCTTCCGTCAAGCATAAATCTTGCCGCGGCAGAATTGGAAATAGCCGAAAAACCTCACAGGGAGGCACTGCTTAAAAACTCGATCTTACCCATCAAGCAGTACTATGATTATATTATAATCGACTGTCCGCCGTCGCTCGGACTTATAACTGCCAATGCGCTTACGCTTGCGGATTCGTTTATCGTGCCTATTCAGTGTGAGTATTATGCGCTGGAGGGATTATCACAGCTTATGAGTACTGTGCGCCGCATAAAACGTAAGTATAACTATTCGATTGAGCTTGAGGGTGTATTGCTGACTATGTATGACGGCAGACTTAACCTGACTCAGCAGGTGGTGGAGGAAGTAAAAAAATTCTTCCCCGGCAAGGTGTTCGGTACGGTTATCACCCGAGGCGTGCGTTTGTCCGAGGCGCCCAGCTTTGGAATGCCGGTTATTTACTATGATAAGAATTGTAAGGGAAGCCACGCGTATACGGAACTGGCAAACGAAATCATTGCAAAGGAGAAACGCTGATGGCAAAGAAATTCGGCGGTTTGGGCAAGGGTCTGAACGCTATATTTATGGAAAACGACAGCGAGGACAGCAACGGCGGCGTAATGCTGAAAATAGCAGACATTGAGCCGAACCGTTCACAGCCGCGTAAGGAGTTTGATGAAAAAGCACTGTCGGAGCTCGCCGACAGTATTTCAAAGCATGGTCTGCTGCAGCCTCTGCTTGTCAGACCGCTCGCTTTGGGCGGATATGAGATCGTAGCAGGTGAACGCCGTTATCGTGCCTGTCGTATGGCAGGATTGACCGAGGTTCCCGTTATCATCCGTGAACTGGGTGAAGCGGAAACAATGGAGTTGGCTTTGATCGAAAACCTGCAGCGTGAGGATCTGACTCCCTTAGAAGAAGCCGAAGGATATCAGGTGCTGATGACCGAGCACGGTTTTACTCAGGAGGAGGTCGCACAGTCGGTCGGAAAATCCCGACCCGCGGTTGCAAACGCTCTACGATTGATCAAATTGCCCGACAGTATAAAAGAACTGTTGAACAGCGATCAAATCAGCGCCGGTCACGCAAGAGCTCTGTTGTCGCTGGACAGTGAAGATGATATGATTCAAATGGCTGAGCTGATAGTCAGCAAAGATCTGTCAGTAAGACAAACGGAGACCCTGTGTAAAAAATCCGCAAAGAAACCAAAAACCGAGTCAACCGAAAAAAAGCCGTCCTTCTACAGTATGGTTGAGCTTGCGCTTAATGAAGCCTTGGGCAGAAAAATAAGCATTTCCAAAAACAAGGGAAAAGAAGGCGGCGTACTTCAAATCGAATTTTACTCCGACGAGGAATTGACGGAGTTATCCAATAAACTAAAATAAGTTGTTTCACGTGAAACAAGAAAGGAAAATAAAATGATCGACATTAAGTTTTTAAGAGAGAACCCCGACGCTGTAAAGGAGAATATCAAAAAGAAGTTTCAGGATAATAAAATAGAGCTGGTAGACAAGGTTATTGAACTTGACGCCAAAAGCCGTGCGGTAAAACAGCAGGCGGACGATCTGCGCGCAAACCGTAATAAGGTTTCAAAGCAGATCGGTGCATTGATGGCACAGGGCAAAAAAGAAGAAGGTATGGCTCTTAAGGAAGAAGTAACAAAGCAGGCTAAGCAGCTTGAAGAACTTGAAGCACAGGAAACCGAGCTCAGCGCACAGGTTACAGAGATCATGATGCAGATACCCCAGATCATCGACCCCGAAGTACCTATCGGAAAGGATGATACTCAAAACGTAGAGATCGAGCGTTTTGGTGAGCCTGTTGTGCCTGATTTTGAGATCCCGTATCACACCGATATAATGGAGAAGCACTGCGGAATCGATTTGGATTCGGCTCGTAAGGTTGCAGGTAACGGCTTCTATTATCTGATGGGCGATATTGCCAGACTTCACAGCGCTGTTATCTCTTATGCGCGTGATTTTATGATCGACAGAGGCTTCACCTACTGTGTGCCGCCGTTTATGATCCGCAGCAATGTGGTAACAGGCGTAATGAGCTTTGCCGAGATGGATTCCATGATGTATAAGATTGAGGGCGAGGATCTGTATTTGATCGGTACAAGCGAGCACTCCATGATCGGTAAATTCATTGACACCATCAATAAAGAAGAAAACCTTCCCTATACACTCACCAGTTACTCTCCCTGCTTCCGTAAGGAAAAAGGTGCTCACGGCATTGAAGAGCGCGGAGTGTACCGTATCCACCAGTTTGAAAAGCAGGAAATGATAGTTGTATGTAAGCCCGAGGACAGTAAGATGTGGTTCGATAAGCTTTGGCAGAACACAGTCGATCTGTTCCGCTCACTCGATATCCCCGTTCGTACTCTCGAATGCTGCTCCGGCGACTTGGCAGACTTGAAAGTTCGTTCACTGGATGTTGAGGCATGGTCACCCAGACAGAAGAAGTATTTTGAGGTCGGCTCTTGTTCCAACCTCGGCGACGCACAGGCACGCCGTCTGAAAATCCGCGTCAGCGGCGAGGGCAACAAAAAATACTTTGCCCATACTTTGAACAACACTGTAGTTGCTCCTCCCAGAATGCTGATCGCATTCCTTGAAAACAACCTTAACGCTGACGGCAGCATCAATATCCCTGTGGCTCTCAGACCTTACATGGGCGGAAAAGAGATCATCAAATAATTGTAAGGGTTTTGTTATACTCTGTGTGATATACTTTGCTCACTAAAATTTTAAGGAGGATATCCATGCAACAAGGAAAAAAACTATTATGCTTGCTCATGTCCATTCTCACAATGATTTCAGCAGCGTCAGTAACCGCTTTTGCGGCAGAAAACAACGAAGTCGAACCGGATTCAAGGTTAGGTGATGTAAATTACGACTGCGTTGTCAATATCAACGACGCCACCCTCGTTCAGCGTTATTTAGCCGGACACAAGGAGATTGTTGAAGGCTTTGAATCCGAACAGTACAGCAAGTACGGCGCAGACGCAAACTCCGATGGGCAGATCGATATCAACGATGTGACCTTGATCCAGAAGGTCGTAGCAGGTCTTGCTACTATCGACGAGGCAGATGAGCCGGAAGAGCCCGAAGAGGAAGAAACAACGACTCAGAAAACATATACGATCAACAATATCCGCAACTATATTGTAGGCGTTGACCAGCCTGTAACTCTTGCGGACGGAACACAAAGGGCGTTGATCAACTTTGATAATGCCGCCACGACACCCGCCTTCAAACCCGTAATGGACGAGGTCAACAACGAACTGTTGATGTACGGCTCCATCGGACGCGGCTTTTCACAAAAATCCAACCACTCTACCGACGTGTATAACAGCGTAAGAAAAAAGGTGCTCAGTTTTGTTAATGCGGATGAAAGCGATTACACCTGCTTCTATGTAAACAACACCACCGACGGTTTGAACAAGCTGGCTTCCGCGCTTATTGAAAAGGAGAGCGACATTGTTCTTACCACACGCATGGAGCATCATGCCAACGATTTGTCATGGCGCGAGCGCTGTCATGTGATTTACTCCGAGGTCGATGAAAAAGGTCGTATCGACTACGACGATATGGAGCGTATGCTCAAAGAAAACAAGGTAAAATATGTATCCGTAACCGCCGCTTCAAACGTGACCGGATATGTAACCGATGTTCACCGTGTTGCAAGGCTGGCACATCGTTACAACGCCAAAGTAGTTGTGGACGGCGCACAGATAGTGGCTCACCGTGAATTTTCGATGACCGGCAACAGCTCTTATGATGATATCGACTTCTTTGTTTTCTCCGCACACAAGATGTATTCTCCCTACGGCGGCGGCGCTGTCGTTGGCAGAACCGATATACTTAATAAGCACATGCCCACCTTCTACGGCGGCGGCACGGTCAAGATCGTAGGTGACTACAGCGTTACCTATAAGGACGCGCCTGCGGCTTATGAAGCCGGTTCGCCGAACTATCCCGGCGTTGTCGGTTTAGGCAAGGCGATCGACGTACTGACCGAGGTAGGTTTTGATGATATTTCCGAACACGAGCAGGTGTTGAATAAAAAGCTGATCAACGGTTTGAAAAAGTTTGATAACATCATTATCTACGGTGACACTGAAAACATCAGCGATAAGGTCGGCGTGGTGACATTTAACTTCTCTAACATCAATTCCTATCTGCTGGCGGAGCAGTTGTCTGAGCTCGGCGGCATAGCCACCAGACGCGGCGCATTTTGCGCGCATCCGTATGTATGGCGTTTGATGGGCATTTCCGACGATGATCTTGACCAGTTCAGCAATTGTGCCGATATCAATACGCCCGGTATGGTACGCATCAGCTTTGGTATTTATAATACCGAAGAAGAGGTAGATGAATTCCTCCGTATCATGCCAAAGGCGATGGAACGCGCAAACTCCGAAGAAATAATGCGGCAGCACGGCAACGTAAGAGTGGCATATTAATAAATATTAATCAAAAAGACGGTGTGACTTTTCTCAGGAAAAATCACACCGTTTTTGTATTTTTAATAGATGATCAATCTGTCGTCCTTATTGATGACGGCGAGGAAAATCGATTTAGGATGGCTGCAGCCTTGACGAACAAGCTGTTGTATCAACCAATCTGTGCTGTGGCCGCTGTTGTGGAGCGCGTCCTCGCGGAGCTCGCCCTCCACTATCACTTCACCAAACAGGCTTTCGCCTTCCTGCTTCAGTTTAACGCTGCCCGGTTCTGTTAACAACGAAGAATCAACAGCGCGGAAGCCGATACCAAAGTCGGCGCTTGAGTCAACAAAGGCAGACTGAACGTTTGACAGATCGGTAAAGCCGCGTTCCCAACATGCCGACAGGAAACGTTTTAACGAAATGCCCTCTTTCTGCAAAACCTGACGGTTTATCCTGCCGCTCTCCATAAGAAGAACAGGCGAATAACCGGTGGGTATGATCATTGATTTGCGGATGTCGGCTATTTGTTGCGGAGTGTCTATTTGATCAAGCGTATTGCTTACTACGTCATCTATGTTTTCTCCGTCTTTTGCCGAAATTACGACACGCTCCCTGACCTGCACCTCGGTAGTTTGATTTTGATTTGACTCAGCTGTCGGGTTTGTAGCCTGTTCTGCAGCGGATGCGGCATACATCACAGCAGGTACGTTTGGCTTTGGCTCAACATAACGCGTGTTTTTGATCTGCTTTACCAGACGGTTTACACATGCTTTATCGACCAAGATCACTTCAAACTGATTGATAGTAGCGTGGCGCACATAGTTTTCGGGGTTCAGATTTTTCTTTATGATTTCCGATTTTACGGTCATCATAATATGTGCCGCCAGTTTTTTTATTTGAGCAAATGTAAATCCTTCGGTCATTGAAGCAAGCTCGTCGGCGCTGTAGTCAAAGGTGATATTCAAGTAACGCTCCGACAAAAAGCGGAAGTATTCTTTTCTTGCCGCCTCGGATGGCAGCGTGAAGTCCAGCACATAAAACGGCGCTTTTTGAAGTTCGGAAAGAGTAGACGCTTTGCCGTTGTAGATGCAGGTGACGATACAGTTTGAGCGCGGATCACGGATCAGATTTTCAAGCTGATATAAAAACCGCTGTGAAACGCGTTGGCTGTTTAATATCTCGGTAACGTCGCCCAAGGAATAATAAAACAACACAGACGGCTCTTTTACTGCGGAGTCAACCATTTGCTGAAAAAGCGAGTCGAGCTCGCGCATGACAGTCCGTTCGGCGCTGCCGCTCAAACAGCGCAAGTCCATTACAAAATAGCGCAGATGATCCTCCAAATTAGGCTCCTCAGCCATTCCGTACAGATCATCATCGTCGGAATCCTTCTCAGCCTGATTTCGTACGACCTCAAGAGCCACGCTCATCAGGGTCTTGTCTGCGGTATGTCTGCCGCAGCCCGTATCGCCGGTCAGCAGGACAGCCGAGCCGGTGCCGTGTTCCGTAGGAAAAACGTCGGGAAAAATCTCGGAAAAATCATTCCATTCGCTAACTGAGCCGTCGTCGGAGTAAGCTACTATGGGAATCAGACTTCGGAATACATCAATGTACTCCGAATAGCCGATAAGCCGGTTGGGGCTGTTGCTCAGAGATTCATTAACGCGTATTTGAGAATGTTTAACGCTGTCGCATTTGACCTTGAATTGCGAGAGGCGTATAAGTTCGGGTTCTGTCATTTTAATTTACTCCTGAGGGAAGATATTCGTCGTTCAGTGTAACGGACGGTATTTGCTTTCCCTGAAATTCGCCCGGGTCAAGAATACCGAGCTGTGTTTTGATTATACCGCGCATTTCCATTGCCGGTGTAAGACAGTAGGTTTCAAATTCTGCCGGGTCTATTTCGCTGACGTCGGTCGCGTGCGGAAACAGCAGCTTCAAAAACGCGGTTGACAGACGTTTGATCGCCTCTGTGTCGCGCGTTGCGGCGTTGGGAGGGATGCACACAAGCTTATCCACAACGGAACGGTACACCGATTCGCTGCGAAGAGCGTGCAAAATCTCCACAAAATACTCTGTATTGAGCGCCCAGCCGTTCGCCTTGAGGCTTTCACGCATTTTCGGAATATCCCAACCCTTTATAAAACCATGAAAGCGGTCAAGCAGGGCGGAATCACAGAAGAATTCCGGAAGATGCTCAAACATGTTGGTGTTGATATCCATGGATGCGGCATTGATATTACCGAGTAATATCAAGCCGGACTCACCCACGCCGTGGTAATCTCCGACGTGATAGTCGCCGCTCTCTAAATATCCTTTAAGAGCGCCCTGCATTTCCATGCGGTCGGTGAATTTTATGCTGGAAATCTCATCTAATGCTACAAAATCGTACTTTGAAACAAGTCCGTTTGTACGCTTGGAGATGTCGTAAAACATTTTGGCGCGCGAAATACTTCCGCCGCTTACAAGCCAACCGTATTGGCTTAAGCGAGAGAACAGATAAGATTTGCCGGTTTCCTTTGGAGCCAGCTCAACAAGGTTGACGCGCTTTTCGACAAAAGGCAACAGACGTTTGAGAATCACCAGCTTTTCGCTTTGACTGCTGTAGCCGGAGGCGTTATAGTCTATAGCGCCCAAAACTATGTCGATCCATTCCTCAACGGTAAAAAACTTACGCGCGTTTATATAGTATTTAAGATCGATATGATAGGGACAAAACGGCGTAAAATCTACAAGCTTAAAAATATTGTTTTTCTTTTCGTCGTCCTGTTCGCAGCGGATCGTGACGATACCCCACACGTCCGTGGAGGAAAGAAGCTCGTCGCGGTGGCGCTCGATAACATCCCAGTCAACGACCGCCTCGCCTTTATGGGCAGGCACCTGAAAAGCAGGGAGCGAAAACAGCGCCTTCTTTTTACGCATATCAAAGTCGATTTTGATTTTTGCAAGAAACCTTGCCGGTTTATTGTAATGCAGCATGTCAACTAACATGTACTGCCACTGTTCCTTTTGAGGAATATTCTTTTTGATGTACGCGGAGATTTTCGCCTCGTCTATTACGCCGTTTTCATCGGAAAATCGCATCATAAGCCAGTCACGGATAAACGACGGCATACTTTGATCCGCAAAAAACTTGGTGTTTTCTGAGGACTTATAGACGAGCATTTCTCCAAAGCAGGTGCGGAACCGCTCGTCAAAGCTCATATAATCAATGTTTGTCGATTCGGTAGACATAGTGGTTTCCCTTAAATATCAAAATCCTTATTGTCGGTAATAGCTCTGTTGATAACGGCGGTAAATGAGCCGATATAACCGGCGCTGTCTCTTACAAAGACCTCGACCTCGGTTTCGTCATCCTCCGGCTCATAAATAAAGGTGTACTTGCTGCCGTCTGATTCGGGAATAACCAGCTCGCTGTTTACAACGAGCTTTACGTCTGTTGCCGGGCGCGCGCCGATAGAAAAGCTGATTTCCGCCACACCCTTTAAAGGATCCACGGTGAAGCTGTCGCTGAGCGGATATACGGGGTCGGTACAGGCAGACTCCTGCGCCGGTTCTTCCTGCGTAGCTTCTTCCGGCTCTTCCGTCTGTTCTTCGGATTCCGATGTCTTAGAAGCTTCTTCAAAGGGCTCGCAGTCATACAGCGCCGCGGGATCGGTTTCGGCGATGTCAACAACGGACTGTACGGATTTTTCCCACTCGACCAGATCGTTGATGATCATTTCTTTTGGAGAGGGCTTAAAGTCCGCCAAGACTGCTTCAAACTTATCAAGCGAGAGCTTGTATTTGCCGGTCTTAAGCGCGTCGATGGCGATATCCTGATCTCCGAACAAATCGAGCAGATCGCGGAAGAGGGTTTGTTTTAGAGCAGCGGTAAGGCGTTCGATATCGCGGTAGTTGAAGCGCCATGTCTTTTCAGCCATTATATCAAAGCTCAAATCCTTTTTCAGCGAGATGATGTCCTCAAAGCAGCGTATAAAAGCAGCCTTTCTTGCTTCCTTGTCGGGCAAAGGAAGGCGGATTATCTCGGCACGGTCGAGCATTGCGGCGTCAACGCGGTTGGGATAGTTGGTGGCGGCGATGAATATTACATTGGAATCCTCGCTGTGGATACGGTTGTAGCCGGTCAAAAACGAGGTTGTGATATTTGCCGCGTATTCGGGAAGGTTGGGGAGCGAGCGGTTTTTGCACAGGCTGTCGATCTCGTCGACAAACACTATGCAGGGTGCGCTGTTGACGGCTTCCTCAAACAGTCGAGTAACGCTCTTTTCTGCCGCTCCGACATATTTGCTGATGATGTCGGAGCCGAGGATGGATATGAACTTGTAATCCTGATCCATCAGCTCATGCGCGAATGCTTCGATGATGAAGGTTTTACCGCATCCGGGAGGTCCTACAAAGAAATAGGAGTTCAAACGCGGGATCTTGAGGTATTCTCTGAGGTCGCCTGCCTGAGCGTCGGAAAGGCAGCTTTTGAGTTTTTTCTTAAGCTGCTCCATGCCGGCCACGTCGTCAAACGAATGGCGCGGACTTTCCTTGTACCAGGTGCGTGCGGCGCGGTCAAGCTCCTGCTCGTCCTTGGTTTTTTCGGTTTCCTTCATTTCCTTGGCGGGATTGCCTGACTTATCGGGCTTTTTTGCCGGCTGCGCGGAAGAGGAACCGACGCTTTCCAGTTTGCTGCGGATGCGCATTATGTCATAGTCAAGACGGTTCTTTTCTCTAACATGATGGTCGCTCTCGGCGCCGATGGTCATGCCTGCCATCTCGGATTCAAGGTCTGCGGCGCGCTGCAGCAGGATACACTGATCCTCGCTGTAGTTCCTGCCGTTGTTGATGTAAACCTGATCCGCCTGCTTTTGCAGGTTGCGGCACTGGTTTTCTTTATTCTTTAAATTGCGAAGCAATGTGTTGTCCATAATGTGTTCCTCCCATTACAGCATGTCAGGCAAATCTGACGCGTCCATGGTAGCGGAAAAATCCTTAACTTCGTTAAAGGTTTCTTCGGGTTTGTTGTAGATCGGAGTGGAACCGGTTTTTTTTGCCTTCTCGCTCTGCTGCTCCGCAACATCGGCGGCAACGCTGGGACGAACGGTAAAAATACTGCCCCAACGTATAGCCTCACAAACCGCGTCCTCGTCGTTTAAATCAAGTACGGAGTTTTGTACGAGCATATCGGCGGCATTTGCCTCGCCGGTCTGTTCCTCAAGAAGGGTGTCAATGGGCTTGCCGTAGTAATACTCCATTGCCTCAACAGAGATATCGCCTTTGATGTCGTGTTTTGCCTTTTGCAGCAAAAACGCAAGACGGGTCATAAGGTCGGAGCCGACGGAAATAGCGTTCATAAGCTTATAGCCCTTGGTAAGGTCGCGCATGATCTCTCTCCACTCCAGCTCGGAGCGGATGCTGTCTAAACGGTCGATGGCGTCGTCAACGACAGCCAGAGCGTAAGCGGCGTTTTTGGCTCCGGTGGAGCAGCGCTGCAGCTCGCGCATTTTTACGGATGTGTCGGGCTTTGTAAGAATATACTTGTATTCCTTATTGAATATGATCAATCTTCTGAGCAGACGCTGTCTTTGCTCAAACAGATTTTGTCTTGCTTCGCGGATTTCCAGATCAACGCGGGTGTGATCCAGATGCTTGGCGTACCATTCCTCGGAAACGATTTTTTCCTGCGCGTCTTCAACGCGATGCGTCAGCTTGGTGAGCTTGTCGTCGGATTTTACCATTTTATCGGCGTACTTTTCTTTTTTCGCGATTTTCTTTTCCGCCTTGTTGACTTTTCTGTCAAGTTTCCAATTGTCAAAAGCCATAATCAGTTAACCTCCCTATTCGGTGACCAAAATTTCCTGTTCTTCCTGAATGTTCTCAATCGGCGCTTCTTCCTGCTGCATCTGTTCCATTTCTTCAAGCTCTTGCTGGATACGCTCGAATTCTTCCTGCTCCAGTCTTTGTCTTTCCAGCTCTTCTTCCATAAGCTGCTTTTGCTTTACGGCATACGCGTTGCGAGTTTCTTTTTCGCGCTGAGCTAACTTCTGGTTGCGCTTTTGGATGTGCTCATATTTATCGATCGCCATGGCGGCATTTGCTACCGCGTCGGCGAGTTTTTCGTTTTCAGCTGCTTCTTCAAGCAGTGCCTGAGTCCTTCTGTCAAGATCCTCGCGCTCGGCAACCATATCGTTGAGCTTGTTGATCTCGTTGATATTCTTCTGGCGGATCTGCTCGAGCATTCTGACATGAGCGTGAAAGTCAAAGTTATCGCCCGACGCTGCAAAGGCTTTTTTGCACTCGTTTATAAGCTCCTGAATATTTCCGCGTTCGGTCAGGATCTCCATCGAAAAAGCTTCCAGTCTGAGACTGCCCATCAGCGCTCTGGTCAAATAGGATTCGGACGCTATAAGAACGCCCATGTACTTTCTGGCGTCGTCTCCTGCAGGCAGCTCGCGCATTGCGCGCTTAAAGCCCAAACGGTCGAGCTTTTCCTTGACCTCGGGCGGACAGTCGCGGTTGTAGGGCTCAATGGCTTTATCAAACTCGCGCAGCGCCTGTGCGTAGGCTTCCTCGTCCAGCTCGTAGTTGACCAGCAGGTTGTAATAGTTGTCGATAGAATCGATAAGATGTTTACCGGTGGAGCTGATGAAATCGACCTTTCTTGAAACGCGTTCTTCAAATTTTTCGGGATCGGACGCGTCCTCGTAACGGTAACCGACAACCAGCACATACTTGATCATATCGATGCAGGCGTTTGCCTTCATTGCGCGGCCGGTTTCCAAAGCGTTGCGAAGGTTGCCGATAAAGTCAACAACAAAGCCCTCCAAACGGTCTGCGCCGGATTCAACGGCGTCTGCGGAGGTTTTTTGTTTGAATCCGCGCGCAAGCGCTTCAACAGCGCGGTTATATACATCCAAATTTGTTTTTGGAATATCGTTGGTCTCGCTCGGCATTTCGGAATAGCCGCCCGGAACTATATACAAGTCCTTTTCCATTTCCCAAAGCTTGCTGACCTTTTCGCCGCCCGCTTCGTTCATGGCGTCAACGGAAGCCTTCATCTTGTCGAGCTTTGCCTCGTTTGCGGCGGCAGCAGCGCGGCTTTTTTGCGCTATCTCGGGATCGGTCATCAACTGAAAGAATCCATCGTCGATGCGCATATGGATGGCGCGATCCTCATCAAGCTTTTTCTGTGTTTCCATTGTTTGTTGTGCTGCGCTTTGAGAGCTGTTGACGGCGTTGCCGATCACCGATGCTTTCTCTCCTCCGAACAGCTTTGATACGATTGACATAGTAATCTGAACCTCCTATTTTATCAGTAAAGAAATGCTGTCTGTTAATATACTTTGTTTTTTGTTGCCCAAGGCAAACCTCACACGGTATCCCTTGCAAAGGCAAATCCCGAGCCGTCCCCCTTCGGGAACCTTGCCGAGGTCGGCGCTCAAAGCGGAATCCCGTGATGTCTTGTCATTTTGAACGCGTACATCCAGAGTGACAGTTCGTTTGATACCGGACGGCTCAAAGACGGTGTCCAGCCAAAAAATGTTGTCGTGCGTCAGCGCCGGCGCGTCTGCCACCTTTACATACTCGCTCTTTAGTTCGCCCATTTCTCCGTCCTCGTCGTAGCCGTAATAATACAGCTTGACGGCGAGCGATACGTCATGAAGCAGGGTGTTGCGATAGTCAGATAATATCTGCGGAAGCTTGTCTCCGAGGTCACCCAGCAGCGGAAATCCGCAGACGGAACATTTTGCCAGGTCGTTTTCTACGGATTCTCCGCAGCATTTACATTCCATCAGCTCACCTCTCTTTCTATACGGGCAACAACGTCAAGGTAATCCTTGCTGAGCCCGTTCAAAGAGGCACGCACCTGCGCGATCTCGTTTTTGAGCTGTTTTTTGCGGTTGTCAAAGTCCGCGCGGAAGTTACCGAGGTGCTCCACAGGCGGAGACATGCCGCCGAACATGCTCTTTATGCCTTCCTGATACAGGTTGGAGATGCGCTCCAGACGGTTGATCTCCTGCTGTGTTCTTTTACATTCATCCGAGTTGAAAAATACCTTGTAGGCTTCGATCGCCTCGTGCAGCTCGGATAGCTTATCTTCCCCGCGTTTTATTTCGATTTCGCAGGTCTCGCCTTCTTGTTTTAGCAGTTCTTCTTCCTTGCGCAGACGGCTGATCTCTTGGTGCAGTGAGGTGATCTCATCCTGCTTTTCGTTGCAGCGTGCTTCTACCGCTTCTTTTTCACTGCTCAGGGTGGCGCACACTTCATCTACGCCGTTTAGCCGTGTGGTCAGCTTGTCTATTTCTGCTTGTATCAATTTTATGCTTTCGTTTTGGGCGTCGATTTTTTCCTGAAGCTCCTCCTGCTGAACGGCAAGCTTGGCATTGATCTCGGATTCGTCGGCGCTTGCCGAAGCTATACGGCTGTTGACGCCTGCAAGCTCTGTACGAAGCGATTCAATGTTGGCTTGCAGCTCGGCTTCCTCAGTCTGCGCTTCGTTGTACGCCTGTTCTGCAATGGCGCGTTCCTCGTTAAGCTCTGCAAGCTCCTTGGCTTTTTGCTCCGCGCGAAGCCGCATTTGTGCCAGCGCGCTGTTGCACCCGTTGATGTCTTCTTGTTTTTTGGCTATGGTGTATTCAAGCGACTGCTTGGTTTCCTGCTGTTCCGTGTACTCCTTTTCAAAGGCTGCCTTGCGCTCCTTAAGCGCTTCGATCTCCCATTTCAGGTGCTTGTGCTCGCTGTTTAAGGTTTGCAGCATTTGTTCGGTTTGGTTCAAGTGCTCTTTTTCCTTTACCAGAGCGTTTTTAAGTCCGGTGATCTTTTCCTCTGCTTCGGCGTCAAGCCTCTGCTGCTCTTCGGTTTCTGCTTGGATCCGTACAGCCTCCGCCTTTAGAGCGGCGTTTTTCTTTACCAGATTTTCAAGCAAATCGCCGGATCGCCTTAACTCCTCGCTTTTTGAAGCAAGCAGCTCCTGCTGCTGTACAAGCTGTTCGTTTTGTTGTGTGGCTTCGGCGTTGAGCTGAGCGAGCTTTTCGGCGTTTTTCGCCTGTTGCTGCTGCAGCTCCTCGTTTTTTTCACGCAGCGTCTGCTCGTTTTTTTGCTGTTGTTCTTTTGCCTGAGCCAGCTTGCTGTTAAGCTCGGCTATAGATTTATTTGTTTGCTCCAGCTCGCCGAGCACGGTGTCGAGCTTTCGCGCGTAATCATTATATACCTCAAGGCGTTTTGTTTGATCTTCCTTTGCTTTTAGCAGCTGGTTCCTGCGTTCCGTAACCGCCGTGTGATCTATCTTGTTCATCATGGCGATGTCGGCTTCCAACTGTTCTATCTCATCCTGATAGCGCTGAACGGTCTGCTGCGCTTCTTTGAGCTTTTCGTAGGTTGTGTTGCATGCGTCCAGCCGCTCCCTGAGCTGCTTTTCCTCCTGAAGCAGACCGGCGGTCTGCTTCTCCGCTTTTTTAACGTCCTTTTCTTTGCTTCGCAAATCATCGCGCAGGTCGTTCAGTCGTTCCGCGCGCCGCTTTGTCATGTTCAGCGTCGAGGTGTCTATAGGAATACTGAGCAGGGCTTTTGCAACGGCGATCCATTTTGCGGCGGCTTCGTCGCCTACCTCAAGCTCGGAAAGCTCTTTGCCTGTTTCGGTACGGACGTCCATAAACAAATCAAGCATGACATCGAGTAATTCGTAAAGACCGATATCACGGGGAGATACTCCGCTGACGATATTTAAGTCGCCGACAGTTTTTTCAAAACGCATGGATCATCACTCCTTTATACTAAAAAGTATAAACTATAATTGTTTGGCGTTGGGAACCTTGAGGTTATCAAAGCTGCCCTTAAAGGTTGAAAGCGCAATGGTGGCGGCAGGCGGGATATCGGTTCCGTATCGGTCGTCGCTCGCCTCAAAATCGTAGTTGAAGATATGTACCTTTATTCGCTCCGCACCGTCGATGGAAAAACCGACGACAACGATCGATTTATGCTTTGCCTTGTTCAGCGCGTCGGCAAATTTCGCCTTGGGACGCGCAGGAAAGCCGTACTCCGGTTTTTTATGAAAATTAAGCAGGAAGGTGTCCGCTTCGGTGAGCATCATGGGCGCGATAGCCTGAGATTTGTCTCTGGCAAAGTATATTTTTTCGGGGATGTATTCCTGACCGAAATTGATCGCGTAGCGCATAAACACCTGGTCGCGGTCGCTGTACTTGATGTACATTCCAATGCCGAAGTTAGCTACATTGCATACGTCCATGACCCTGTTTGCAAGCAGACACGCGCCGTACGCTATAGCCTTTTCGCGGTCCTCCTCCTTGTGGAAAAGGGTCTTTACCTTGGAGTTGACGCCGCCCATGTTAAAGTAGTTTTGTATTTGTTCTCTGACAAGGTAAAAGTTACAGAAGCCTCCTACCAGCGCCAAATACGGCTTTGCGTCGGCGCTGAGCTCTGCTGACGATTCGTCAAGCACACGCTGCAGCGGTTCATAAATCGTTTCATTATACGCGCGTTTCATCTGCGCAAAGTCGATATCGACGGTGTCTCCGTTGAATTCAATGCTTGTAAAGTTTTCGTCTGCAAGCTGATCGGGAACCGCGGCAAAATCCTCAAAGGTTTCGTCAACAAAGTCGCAGTCCGCAACCAGCGCATCCTCAAATTCCTTGACGGCTCTGTCGAATGACGAGTTGGTTTCCAACTCGGCTTCGGGGATCTTCAGCGCTTCACTGATCGCCTTGCGTACTACCGCTTCCTGATAAGCGATGCCTGCTTTTCCTATCTCCTTGTCCTTGTTTTCGCCGATACCGCTGAGCATTTCGGGCTTGATCTGCACCTTTTCGCCGGCGTGGTCAACGCTGACCAGCGCGGTATCCAAAGTGCCTCCGCCGTAGTCGACTACCAAAATGTTTCCGTCAAAGGGTTCTTTTCTTTTTTTCTCAAAATTCCAAACGCAGAACGCCGCCGCGTTTGTCGGTTCGCTGCGCAGCTCTACGCGGTTGACGATATCCTTGAACTGCTGACAGATGTCGCGCAGGGTGCCGCGCGCGTCGATGGTCTGAAAGCTTTGGAACCAACATTCGGGCGCGCCGATAACTAACAGATCGACCTTGTCCTCGTTTAGTTTTTTCAGAGTGTTTTCTATTACGTGACGTAAAAACAGTTCGGTTATATATTCGGGAGTGTTTTTTTCATCGTAATTTCTTTCTTTAAGCATTTCAAGGCTCATGTGGTGGTTAAGCAGCATTTTAAAGCCGCGATAACCCGTGATGCCTTTTTTGCCGAGCTTTTCCCTTGCGGAAGAGCCGAAAAAGTATTTGTCCTTGTCGCTGTCGTAGCAGACGATGGACGGATAATTAAAGGTGAGATGACTCGGCTGCACCGTTTTTGGTTCGCCGTTTTCATAGATGGAAACCATAGTGTAGGTGCTTCCGAAATCCACGCCGAGATTAACCATATTGACCGTGTTCCCCTTTTTAATGTTCTATTACTATAAAGTCTTTTATCTTTTTATTATTGCCGCTGCTCAAAGCCTGCTGTGCTTCCGAGATAAACGACGAGGCAAATCTGCTTACGATATCGGAATCAATAACGCTTTCGCTGTATTCTTCGGACTTGTCCATGCAGTACTGTAAAACCTGCAGACCCTTGTCAAACAGCGATTTGCCGAGCTCGTTGTAAAAATCGATGCTGCTCATTGCCTTGGATAACCTGTAGCATTGGTCAAACATTGTAAATAACAGTAACACAGCTCCGTCGTCCCATGTGTTCCAGTCCTTTTTGCGCATTAGGTAATTGTACATAGTGGTGACGGTAGCTTTGGTATTGCTGTCGGCAAATCTTTCGTGAGGCAGCATGACCTTGTTGTGGTGCGAGGTATAGGAGGGCTTGCTGAAATACCGCGTCATGAGCGTGATTTGAGACAGGCCTTCCGTGCCTAAAATACGCTCGCCGCGACTGCTGATAAGCTTCTTAAAGGTGGAAAGAAATGAAATTATAGGATAGCAGCGGCCGGCGCGCAGTGAGGTTTTGTTATATACGATCGAAACGCCGGAGGCTTCGCATTTCCAGCGGCTCAAAAATTCGCGGTATTCCCACACAGACTCGCGGTGTATCACGTCGTTTGCGCTGCGGAAAAATCCGCCCTGTTCAAGGAACTCGGTGACGATCCGCATCGAAAGGAATGGGTTTTCCGGCAGCTGAAGATGATGGTAAAGCTCACGAAAACCGGGATTTTCGTACCATGCCCAAACAACGGCGGCGTAAGCGTCGGGAGAATAAACGAACCGCGTCTCGGGATTTCGCATAAGCACATAACGCACAGCGATACGCAGCTTGTCAAAGCTCAGGTCGTTGAGCACCGTCATTCGGTCGGCAAAGGTTTCCGCAAGCGCGTCGTATGTGAGCACAAGCTTTGGAGTGCTTGCGCTGCTGTTATTGAATTTTTCTATCATATCCGGAAACAGCTTTTCGTTAAAAAAGATGTTTGACGCAAGCTGTTCGTTTTTGGAGTTGAATTCCAGCTCGGGATTGCGGAAGTAGGGATCGTTATCCGCCGCATTGACGGACCCGGTCAGCACCATGATGTTATGTTCGCTGCCTGCCTGCGCGGCGGCAAGACGTTTTATGACCACCTCCGCGTCGCAGCATTCGGCAAACACCTCGATAGGACACACGATGGCTATATCCCACGAGCGTGTCATAAGCTCCAGCAGATACAGCATACAATCCCTGAGCGCGGAATAATTGAATTCGGCGGCTATCCGTTTAAGTCCGTCAGAGCCGTTATACTCCTTGATATCGACGTTCTGCGGATTTTTATTCAGGAAAAACTTCTTCTTTTTCTTTAGAAACGACAGAAAATCAGGGCAGCGTGAACCGCGGAAATCCAATTTATAGCTGTAATTGTTATGAATGTCGGTTTTATCGAAAAAACAAATCTGCCTAAAGTCAGCCTCCATCAGATGCATTCTGACGGTGGACTCAAAATTCATTTTTATGTAGGACTCGGTAAAAAAACAGTCGTCCGTATTTGCAAAGACAAGGTGAAAAAAACCTCTGCCGGTTCCGTTAAACATGATGTTCTCCTCACGTTTGTGCCGTTACGCTATTTGTTGATGACGTTTATGTTGTCGGTAATCAAATCGAGTCTGCCAAGACGTTCCTGTGTGTTTTGTGTGATGTGTATACTTTTCAGCGCAGGACATTCGCCGAACGCGCTGAAACCGATGGACAAAACAGAATCGGGGATCACAACGTTTTTGAGCTCCGAGCACTGAGAAAACGCCCAGCGCTCGATGGTTTGGACGCCGTTGGGCAGGACAATGCGGTCGCTGATGTCGGCGCGAACCATTCCCTTTAAAGCGGTGCATTTTTCAAACGCGCATTCTCCTATGCGTTCAAGCTTTGACTCCTCGGGAAACTCCAAGAACATTAGATTGGAGCAGCTGCGAAAAGCAAAGCGGCTGATGTGGATCAAATTGCGCGGAAGGGTAAGCTGTTTGATTTGGTCGTTGCCCTCAAACGCGTGCGAGTCAATTACGGTTACGGGTTTGCCGTGGATGGTTTCGGGGATGACTATCTCCTTGCGTCCTCCCTTGTAGCCCTGGATGGTTACGCAACCGTTTATGATGGTGTAGTTGAATTCGCCGGCAGGTGTGGAATTTGCGATGTTATTGAAAATAGTTTCCCTTTTTTTCTCCGTTTGTTTTTTAACGGGTGTTTTTTCTTCCTGCGGAGTGGGGGTCGGAGTCGGTTTGGGCGTATCAATAGGTTTTTTCGGCTGATCCGGTGGCGTAACGACAGCTTTTACAACGGTCTGCTGCAGCTTTTGCTCCACAGCCTCCGCAACCGCTGCCGCTATAGCGTCTGCCTGCCGTTTTTGCTTTTTGGCTTCCTCCGCGGCTTGTGTTGCCGCGTTTGGTGCTTTGACCGCCATGAGGATACCGCCGCTTTTGTGAACGGCGATGGTGATGTTTTTTTCGGCGAAAAGGTCGGTAACGCCCTTCCAGCGGCTTACATTGCACTGACCGTAGGCGTTGTCACCGGCAGCCAGTACGGTTCCGTCCTTTTTAAGCGCGACGGTGTGAAAATCCCCTGCCGCTATCTTGACGATATCCTTCCATTGGTTGACGTTGCACTGACCGAAGTCGTTGTTACCGCGCGCAGAAACAGACCCGTCCTCGTTTAGCAGAGCTATGTGCGCGCTGCCTACGGCGATTTGTCCTTTTTTAAGGCAATCTACTGAGGTTTTGGGCAGATACCGTTCTTTACGTTCCTTTTCACTTAACTGAAAATAGCTGATTAGTATCTTTTCGGATTTCATATGATCTTCCTTAAGGTATATCATGCGCTTTATTTCAAAACGCTTCAAAGTCCCTGAATCTATATTTTACCACAAATCGCAGATAAAGTCCACAGTTATTGCGGTAAAAAATACATATTTTTATATATTTATACAGATTCGGCGTAATGTCACGGTTTTGTATTCTTTTATCAGATATAAATTTGAGGATTTATATTATGCGTATTAACTGTAATATATTGGTGAGTCGTTTTCATTGTTCTCGTTTTCAGCGTTATCCCCGTTTCCTTCGTTGTCCTCATCCTGCTGATCGTCCTGTTGTTCTTCGGCGACGGTGGTTCCCTGTGTAGGCTGTGCCGTGGAAGCTTCCGCGCTGACTGCGGTTGAAGGCTGAGTGGGTACCGGTTCGGCAGGAACCGGAGCCGTAGCGTAGGTGGCGACCTCAGGCGCGGCGGGTTCGGGTTCCTCGGATCCGCAGCTCTTGAACAGCAATAGCATGACCATTCCGCCGAAGGCGATGCCGATAACTAATCCCACGACGAGAATCAACAGCATTAAATTGTTTTTATCGTTGCCTGCGGAGCGCTGCTGTGCAGGACGAGCTCCTTGGTTGCGGGGTATCTGCTGCGCAGCCGGGCGCTGTTGCTGATGTGCGCCGTATACAGGTTGATTCTGAGGCGGACGCTGAGGGGGCTGAGTCCGGTATGCGTTGGGGGGATAGTTTGCAGGCGGACGCTGAGCCGGATTTGCGTTTACAGTTTTATTTGCGGGAGGAAATGCGTTTGACTGCTGAGCCTGATTTGCAAACGGATTCGCGTTTGCCGATTTGTCAGCTTGTTTAAGCGACTGCACGAGCGACTCTTTTGCGGAAGGGTTGTGCTGCAAATTACGGAAGAACGAGGTTTTGTCGCCCTTAAAGTCGATGTGCGAGTACAGGTCGAGAAAATCTCTGGAGCAAGCGGTGCAAAAGGTTTCGCACATAGGGTTGTCTGTTCCGCAAACACAGGGCCATGTGGGTTCATCTTCAAGCTTTACGGGTTTGTCGGTGCAGCTGATGACCGCAACGCTTATATCGTCGTCAAATATGGTGTCGGGCTCTGTGGTAAGCGTTTTAACAAGCTGTTCCAGCTTCGCCTTGGGATCTTCTGTAAGCAGAGCGTTGATATAAAGCTCGGTATTTTTACCTACAAAGGAAAGCCCTTTGAAGTAGATCTCGTTTTCAAGACCGTCGGAGGTAAGCACAAATCCCAAAACACTGTCGTCAAGCGGTATCAGATCGCAGTGAAGATGCTCGGCAGCGTCCTCGTCAAGCACGGCTCTGGTGCCGATAAAAGCGCTGTCGCAGTACAGCTGCGACTGTTCTGAACGGATGACGCAAATGGCGCTGTCGCCCAAGTTGCCTATAAGCGCATACCCCTGTTCCTTTGAGACCAGTACAAACAGAAGAGTAGAGTCCATCGAATTGAGGGAGATCTCGTTTTCGGTTGCGGCGCGGTTAAGGCGATCCTGGATCTCCGCTATCAGTTTTTCCTTAAACTGTTTCATTTGCGCGCTGCTGACAGATTTGTTGAGAGCGGGCTCAACGCTTTTAAGTAGCTCGATCACGGATTTTACCGTGGTCTGCGCTGCGATTTCGGAATTATTCAGCGAGCCGAGTCCGTCGCACAGACAGCTGACGATACAGCGGTCATCCTCGTATATGTCTACAAAATCCTGACAAGTGCTGTGCAGCAAGCCGGTTTGCAGATAAAATGAATGTTTCCAGTTTTTCATATAAACTCCCTTTGATATCTATAGCTTAAATACCTGCCAGCTCGCGGTCGAGATCGGAAACGCCGTTGTTCATGGTGGCTCTGATGGATTCTATGACCTCGTTTGCCGACAAATTCAGGTGTACACTCGCCTTTGTGCTGTTGCTTATAACGCGGAAAACATCGGAAAAACAGGTTTGAACCTGCTGAGAGTTACCTCTGATGTGGAAAAAGCCGTTGGTAAATCCTTCGGAATAGCGCAGCAAGGTTTTTTTGTCAACTCGTCTGCCGACTCCTACGATAAAGGGGATAACTATTCCGTCTGCGCCCTGATGTGAATTGCAGTGCTCGTTGACGGTAGCTATAGCCCTGTCCTGCAAAATGTTGTCATCGTTGTCATCGGGGTTTCCGTCGGTTACCAGTACAAAGAACGGCGCGTTGTGACGGATACCGTTCTGTGCGTATTCCTTGATACGCTGATCCAGCTTTTCATAGGAACGCAAAACCGCCTGAGCCATGTTGGTGCCGCCCTTTGCAACGGTTTTAAGGTGAATGTCATCTAAGTTTCGGGCGGGCATAAACGGCGAGTCAACCTCGATATTTGTGGAGAAGCTGACATACGCCACCTCTGCGGCGGAACGCGTTCTGCCGTCGGTATTTATTTCGGATATAAATGTATTGACCGATTGGTTAAGAAGCTCCATCGGGCTGATGTCTCTGTTGTCTATATCCCAGTTCATCGAAGGCGATACATCCAGACAAAATACTATGGGTAGACGTTTGATGGTGCTTCCGAATTTTCTTGTTTCATTCATGAGGTTTTCCTCCTTGTGCAATAATACGTTTTAGAAATGACCGCTTAACAAATATAACAAAAGCAGAATAAAAAGAATAAACGGGATACAGGACGCAAAGCAGCCCGCCGTTTTTTTCCCTATTGTATCCCCTCCGGGATCGTCGGTATCATCCGGTTCCGGCGGATCGTTTATAATGATGGGAGTAGGATCCAAAGGCGGAGCCGGTACCTCCGGGTTGTTGTCTGTCAGCCGGATACCGCCCGGGAACAGGTTGCGTGCAGGAGATAAGACGGGGGGAAGCAGTTTGTCGTTTTCTTTTAGATATCCATCGTCGATTTGATTTACAATATCCTTGTATGTGGAGTCGTACAGCGGCGCGGACTTGCGCTTTTTCAGTTCCTCGCTCAGCAAATGAAGCATCATCTGCGGCGAAGAGATGGTTTGACCCGTAAAGAACTTTTCAAAAGCCGTCCATATGGAGGGCGGAACAAACTGCTTGCGCGCGTAATTGATATAATCCGGGCTTTGATAGTTGAAAAGTCCTGTTACGGGATTGTACGGAGTATCGCCGAGCGTCAGTATCTGGAACAAAAAGTTGTACAGCTCGTCGTTACATAAATTGCAAATGTCCGTTCGCTTGGTGATATCGTATTCGTGTGCCTTGCCGCTGTCCGCCATAAAGCCGCTGAAATAATTGCGGTAGCCGAAGCTGTCGGAGTCCCACATTTGAATGTAGGTGCAAGCAGCGGCATCTCCGTTGCCCGTAACCGAAAGAGAACGCAGCGGATAGTCAAAGTTTTTGATGTTATAGTCGGCGACTGATACGCCCAGCATGCTTAGGTAGCATACCTGACGGGTGATGCATTTGCAAAGATAGAGCAGGTCCGACACGCGCACGTCGAGCAGTGAGCTTGACCAGTTGCCTGTGTCTCCGTAGAACAGCTCGTCGTCGTACAGCGTGCTTTGGGTTTTTGTATAGTGTTCAATAATGCCGACAGGCTGTTTATAAGCGGGGTCGGCGTATAGTATGCCCGTAGGAAATTCCGTCCAGCGGATCATGCCAAAGAGCCGGTTGTCCATCATATGCTTGACGGCGGCGTATTTGTTTGAGGGGAACTGTCCTGTTTTAAAAATCTTTCCGACCTCGTGGGGTTGGCTGTCCTTAAGATGATATACGTTGCCCTCACCGCCGGCGCCTTCGCCGAGCATTTTGCCGAGAACGACGGTTTCGTTTCGTGTGCTGTGACTGCGCTCAACATAAAGCGTCGAACCTTCGCCGATATTGCGAGCTACCTCGGCGCAGTAGGGCTCGTCGTTATTGTCGACAGCGTACTTTTTGTCGATGACAGAATAGGAAAGATGGCTTATGATATAGGAACCGCTCAGGTTGTATATGTCCATCGGCAGATGAGAGCATACAACGCGCTGGATCAAGCTGAGATTTGCTGTGACCAGCAACAGCTTGTCTGCGTTGGGACGGGTCGCGATCAGCCGCAAAAAATCCCACACATCCCAATTGTAGTTGGGATATTGACTGAGGTTCATCTGTTTGGGTCTTATCACTTCGTTTAGAAGCTGAAGGTTGTTTTCACAGTTTACTCGCTCCGACGCAGGCAGCATTTCGATCAACTCATGGATCTCGGAGTTAAAGGTGCCTGCCACATATATATATTTAATTGTTTTAAGTCCGTTTAGAAACTCTTGAGACAGTCTGTGCGTGAATAATGAAGCGTCTATAACGGCGACATTGTATTCATCAAATCGTCCGGCCATGGGGTCTCCTTATTATTGGATGGTTTATTTGTGATTTGTATCGGGTAATTTGCCATTTCGTTTATGAAGCGCAACTACCGTTACGCTGACGGCGAGTGTTGTGGCGCCGGCTACGAGCAGCGAGCGCTTTTGCCACCACCGAACCTTTTCGTCGGGTTTTCCCTTTACGCCTTTAATTACCCGAGTTCCCTGCTTGACCTTGCCGTCAGCTTGGGCGGCGCTGGTCAGGATGTTTTTCCACTGCTTGTCCGACATTGGTTCCGAGCTCACGGCTCGCGGCTTTGCAAAAGGGCGGTCGGCTGGCTTTTCCGCCGGATTTGCCCGGGGCTGTTCGGCAGGTTTTGCTGCCGGCTGTGGTTTTATGACGTTACGCTCATACTCGGGGCGGCTGTTGGCATACATAAAGAACTGTGTCTTTCCTCCGAAACGCTCAAAAGGAACGTTCCGGTAAACATCCATAAAGTCGCTGCCGCATACCGAGCAGTAGGTATCATCAAGCGTGTTGCGCGCGCCGCAGCTGCACAGCCAAGTAGGGTCTTCGGGAAACTCAATGTCCTCCGTTGCGCGGCTGAGCACAGCTATGCTTATGTCGTCGTCGAGAAAATCACTGTATTGCTCGATCATCGGGTCGAGCTTAGAGGCTATCGTTTTTTCAAAATCATCGGTTTGAACAGCATTAAAGTAAAACTCAGTATTTTTATAGACCTGTATTGAGTTTTTGGCAAATAATACGCCGTCCATTCCGTCGGAGCTTAAAACAGCGCCGAGAAAATTGTCGTCGTTCAATTCAAAAACATCGCTTTTGGTATATTCCCAAGGGGTGCGCATGTTTATGGTAGCCGTGCTTTCGGAGTGAGCGTTGCTTTCGGTTAGGCACATGTTGCCGTTTTTTTGAATGAGGCAAACCGCGCTGTCGCCGAGCGAGGCGGCAAAGCCGTAGCCGAATTTTTTGGAGATATATACAAAGGCGAGCGTGCTGTCGCCGGACTCACGGTCTATCCCGCGTTCCCTGAATTTTGCCGCCACATAGCTGTCTACCTGCTCGAGCAGGTCCTTTAGCATGCCGTTTGGATTGGAGGCGTGTACCCGAAAATCGATGCCGGCGCATTTTTGAAGTATCATACATGTGGCTATCGCGGCGATTTTTGCAGCCAAGCCGGATTCGGGCAGCGAGCCGATGCCGTCGCACAGCGCAGCAACGACGCAGTTGTCATCCTCCGCAAAGAAAACGCTGTCCTGACAAAGCCTGTGCTGCTTTTGGTGACGGAGTCCGTTTCGTATGTATTGACCGTATTTCCAGTTATCCATAGTCACCGAGCCTCTCCCGTTCGCCTGTACATCTGTATTTCCTGAGAGATCTCAGTCTGCACACGGTTCATCTCGCTGGCGGTAGCGTCAAGCGCTTTGATGGAGTAATCGCTGTTCTGCGCAACGTATTTGATGCTGCAGGTGAACAGCTTAACGATCATTTTGGCGATCCGCGACTGCAGCGCTTCGTCGCCCATTACATGAAAATAGCCGTCCATAAAGCCTTTTGCGTAGCCTGCCATGGTGGACTGGGTGCTTTCGTTTAGCTCGTCGCCGATGCCTATGATGAACGGACACACGGAGCCCGAAACGTTTCTTTGACAGCGCGTCGTTACTAAATCCATCGCTCTGCGCTCAAGCTCGTCGCTTTCCTCATAGTCGGGGTTGCCGTCGCTTATCAAAACGAATATCGGGCTGTGATACCGCATACCTGCCCTTTGGTAATCTTTGACGCGCTCGTCGATTTTTTGAAAGGTACCGAGCACAGCCTGCGGTATGTTGGAGCCTCCTACGGGCTCCTCGCAAAATGTCTGGTGAGTGTATCTGTTCAGCGAGGCGCGGTTGATCGAGAGTATGTCCGAGGAAAAAGTGACGAACATCAGCTCTACCATGCTTTGCAGTTTTTTGTCTTTTGCAAGCTCGGTTACAATACCGTCTACGGTTTCGTTAAGTATGGCGATAGCCGACCGCTTTTGGGCGATCTCCTTTCCCATGGAGGGCGAAACATCAAGACAAAATGTGATCAGCAATCGCTTGCCGGTATTGGTAAATAATCTGTTCGGCTTTGTATCATACATACGCTTATATCCTTTCCTGTATTATTGGCTTTCGGATTGACGTGCCTCAAAGTCTATTTATGAATATTCTATCATTTTATAGCTATAAGTGCAATAGTTTTTTGATAATTTGTAACGATAAATGAGCGTATTTGACGTTTTTCGACAAAAAGCAAAATACTGCGCAAAAAAGAACGGCTCAGCTATTGCCGAACCGCCCTTATGGGAAAACTTATTATTTTTTGCTTTCTTCTGTTTCTTCTGTTTCCACGTCTTTTTCTTTAAACGCGAAGAAGCGCTGACCGATGTAGTTGCAGGCAACAAACAGACAGCTTCCGACGATCATCGAAAGGTTGGCAGCAGTCGTTGTAACGCCCCATCCAAACAGCGAGAAGCCCGACGCGTTGCATATAATGCCTGTAAGCGGAACCGCGATCACATAGGCGATCAGCCAGCATACGGCTATATTAAGCGCAAAGCGGAAAATAGGCTTCCAGCCCTTTTCGGTGTTTTTAAACGTAAAGTGCTTATTGAGCAAGTAGCTGACGATGCTTCCGATCACATAACCGATAGCGCTGGCGATAAACACGCCTGAATCCCCAAGTGTATTTAGAGGAGTCAGGTTGTAAAGTAAAAACTGCAGTCCGTTTCCGACCAGAGTGTTGATAATGCCGACCAGAATAAACTTCCAAAACTTGATGTCAAAAAACTTTTTTAAAAAATTTATCATTTCTTCTTTGACCCCACCACAAACAGGCATGCGCCGATCAGAATCAATACTACGTTAACTACTATAACGGAAACCAGCTTGTTGTCCATAATGAAGCCCTGTGAAGGTGTAGCCGCCAAAACAGTATAATCCTCGGCTTTTACAACGCGGTAATTGTAGTCCTTGCCGTCTGCAGTCATTTTGCCGCTGTCGGAATCGCTGCCGGTCAAATCCTTGATTGAGGATTTTTCAGACGCGCCGGAAATATTGGTGCTGATGATCGCGCCGTCTTTTTCTACTGCCGTATTTGCGCCGCAGAGGTCTGCTGTGTTGACGCCCGCAGCCTCGGCGTAGCTTTCGTCAGTGATACCTACGATAACAACACCCTCCGCGTCGGAGCGCATAACGCCTGCCTTGACCGAGTATGTGTCGTCCTCGTTCTTTACGGGATCGGATATGCTCTTTACGGAAATGCCTCTGAGCAGGCGGTTGAACTGTCCGAGCTCCTTGTCTCCCTTTATCGTCTTACCTTTTTCCTTGCTGTCGGACGGATAGACTTCAATGATCTTGCCTTTTTCGTTAGTGACATATACCGTCTCCGCGCCGACAGCGGAAGCGATCTGCTCGAGCTGACCATCGTCGTTTTTGCCTGTGAACATCATGGAAGCGCTCTGAGCTTTTTTGAAGATGTTGTCGGTGTAGTCCGCGTTAAGGCGTACCGTGCTGTCAGCGTATTTGGTGATCGCTTGTTTTGCGTTATCCGCCGCGGTTTGCGTCGGGTCGGGACCGGAAACGATCCACGCGCTGAACGCACAGGACGCAACCAGCAAAACAGCGGAAACGATAACGGCAAAGCCTTTACTTACGCAATTGTTTGATTTACTCATGGTCATTCTCCTTTTCGTTTGATATATCAATATTTGAATGCTTTGCGATGTATATCGGTCTTTCTTTGGTTTCCATATAGATCTTGCCGATATACTCGCCCAAAATTCCTATAGACATCTCGGTGAGTCCGCCTAAGAACAGCACCGCGCAAAGCGTTGTTACATATCCCGGCGTGGTGATGCCGAAAAACAGCGTTTGAATAAGCGTTATCAGTATATAGATCAGCGAAATAAAGAAGATTATTCCGCCCATAACAGCCGTAAAACGCAGAGGCGCGACAGAAAAACAGGTTATGCCGTCGATCGCATACTTAAACAGCGACGAAAATTTCCACTTGGTCGTGCCAAGCTCGCGGTCAACGGTCTTGAACGAGATCCATTTTGTGTTGAAGCCGACCCACGAGAAAATGCCCTTTGAAAAGCGCTGCACCTCGCTGAGCTCCAGCACGGCGTCTACCATCTGGCGCGTCATCATGCGGTAATCCATTGCTCCGTAAGGGTTCTTTACGTCGGTCAGTTTGTTGGACAGCTTGAAAAACAGCTTGGAGAACAGGTCGCGAAAGAAGCTTTCTCCCTCGCGCTCGTCGCGCTTTGTGGCGCAGCAGTCGTAGCCCTCCTGCATCGCCTCAAGCATTTGCGGAAAGACATGCGGCGGATGCTGCAGATCCGCGTCCATCACCACCACATAGTCCGCGGAGGTGTGCTGCAAGCCGGCGTACATTGCCGCCTCTTTGCCGAAATTGCGCGAAAATGATATATATTTAACGTTGTCAAACCGAGCGGCAAGCTGCTTGATAACCAAAAAGGTTTTGTCCTTGCTGCCGTCGTTTACTAAAATATAGCGAAATGAATAGTCCGGGAGCGTTTCGATCACCTTGTTTGTTTCCAGCACAAAGTGCTCCAGTCCCTCCTCCTCGTTGTAGCAGGGAACTACCAAATCAACAGTTTTCATTCTTTTGTGCTCCTAATCAATCTTTTATAACACATTTCATTATATCAAAGTAATGTCAAAAAGTCCAACCATTTTGAAAATTTTATTGACTTTTTTCATTTTTTTATTTACAAAATAATAAAACGTGATAGAATAGTATATGTGAAATTATGTCTATAATAAAAATCACGGAGGTTGATTTATGTCCAACACAAAAGCCTTACGCAAGCCGACTGATTTAAAGGGTCGGTTTCAGGCGTTTATGTCGCGCAATTATTATGTGTGGCTCGCATTTTTGATCCCGTTTGTGCTGATGGTAACGGCATTCGGTATTATGGAGGTTTCTCCGTTCGGCGATAAACAAATCCTTGTTACCGACTTGTGGCATCAGTACTTCCCGTTTTTGGTGGATTTTCAAAACAAGCTTCAAAACGGTGAGTCACTGTTCTGGACTTGGTCTGTAGGCGGCGGCGTCAACTACTTCTCGCTGATGTCCTACTATCTGGCAAGTCCGCTTAACTTCCTGACGGTATTTATCCCCGGAGATTACCTGCGCGAGTTTTTGATGTTCTCTGTATGTATCAAAATCGCGCTTGCGGGTTCGTTTATGGCGTATTTCCTGAAGAGCGTTTACAAGCGTCACGACGCTACGCTGCTTATTTTCGGCTGCAGCTTTTCGTTTTGCGCGTTCTTTATGGGCTACTACTGGAACACCATCTGGCTCGATACCGTGTGTATCACTCCCTTGGTGGCGCTCGGCATTGTCAAGCTGCTCACCGAGAACCGCTTCCGTTTGTACACGGTCGTGCTCGCGCTTTCCTTGCTGACCAACTACTATATCGGATTCTTTACCTGCATCTTTGTTTTGCTTGTTTTTGCGGCATATCATTTGATGCGCTGGAAGGGCGTAAAGGTATTCCTGATAAATCTTGTAAAAACCGGATTGTTCTCCGTTATCGCAATAGGCATCACGGCGTTCTTCCTGCTGCCGGCATACTTTGCGCTGCAAAACACGCATGCCACCGGCAGCACCTTCCCGACGATGTTTGCCATCAATATCGGCGGAACAAACGATTTGATGGGTGTGCTCAAGGCGTTAAAGAGCATAACCGGTAACCTTATCAACTTTACCTGCGCTGCCAACAAGGAAGCCGACGCAATACCCAATATCGCATGCGGCGCGGTTTCGGTGTTCTTTGCGTTTTTGTCGCTCACATCAAAGAACATCAGCTTCAAGGAAAAGTTTGTGCATATGGCGCTTGTGCTGTTTATGTTCCTCAGCTGCGTTATCCGTCAGCTTGACTACATCTGGCACGGCTTCCACTTTACAAACATGATCCCCTACCGCTTCAGCTATTTGATAAGCTTCGTGATCATCGTCATGGCTTTCAGGGCGTTTATGAATCTGGAAACGATGAATGTTATCGGTTCGCTGATCGCTTCGGCGCTGAGCTTCTTTGTGCTGTTGATGGCACTGGACGATCCCGGTACAGATATAATGTTCAAGGATCATATGGACTGGGTAGAGCCCACGATAGCGGCTTCCGCTATCCTGTTTGCGTTTATCACGGTCATCGTGCTGCTTTATACAAAGCGTGTAATCCCCAAAAACGCGCTGATCGCGTCCCTGCTTATCATCACTATTGCGCAGAGCGGCTTTACCGCATACTGCGGAGTGTTCCGCACTTCTGTCACCACTACAATCGGCTATCCCCGCGGCGAGGATGTTACCGAGGAGCTTATTGAAGAGATGAACGCCATGGAGGAGAACACTCCCGAGCTGTGGCGCGCGGAGGTGACAACCACCCAGACGCTGAACGACGGCGCGCTCAATAGCTATCACGGCCTGTCGATGTTCAACTCCATGACCAATGAAAGCATGACCCAGTTCTTTGAGAACTTCGGCATGATGGGCTGGAAGTCCGGTAACCGCTATACATACGCGGAGGGATCTCCGGTGACCAATATGTTCATGAACCTCAAGTACCTGATACTGCGTGACGGTATCCTTCATAACACATATGACATGACCGAGGTTCGTTCGATAGCAAACGAAAAACTGTATGCCAACAATCATTACATCCCCATGGGCTTCATGGTCAACAAGAACCTGAAAAACTGGGTGGAAAATGAGAATGAGGATCAGTTTAATCCCTTTGAAACTCAAAACGAGTTCTTCCGTCTTGCCACGGGCATAAACGCTCCCGTATACACCAGACTCGAACCCACTGGACAGGCGCACAGCGCGGAAAACATCGTTAACGTTAACGAAACCTCTTACGGTAACTACAGCTTTACCGCGATCGATAAAAACGCGACTATCACCCTGCAGTGGAATTACACCGCGCCCAAGGACGGCTTGTACCTGATGTACGCGGACGTGACCGAAGGCGATGATATCTCCGTTGCCAAAAACGGCGTCGATCAGGGCGCAAAGTTCGGAATGGGTCGCTCATACATTGCCTGCATCGGCTACTACAGCAAGGGCGATGTTATATCGGTATCGTCCAATCCCAAGGCGGGCACCAGCGGCAACGCAAAGGTGTATGTGGATGTGCTCAACGCAAACGTGTTTGAAGAGGGTTATCATCTGCTTAACAAGCAGGTCATGAAGACCGAAGAAACCACCTCAAACAGCGTCAAGGGTACGGTAAATGTTACCGACAGCGGTCTGTTCTACACATCTATTCCCTACGAAGAAGGCTGGACCGCTACCGTGGACGGCAACAAGGTAGAGATAGACCCCGTCGGCGGTTCTTTGGTTGCCTTTGATCTGGAAAGAGGCGAGCACGAAATCGTGCTGACCTATTATCCCAAGGGCTTCTGGCCGGGACTGCTTGTGTCGGTCACCTGTCTGCTGTTGCTGCTTGCGGCGTGCTTTGTGGTTTACAAGCTGAAAAAGAAAATGCCCTGGGAGGAAGCCTACAACGAACTGAGCTTCCCGGAAAACTCTGAGGAATTTGATGAGGAAACCGTCAACGCTGATGCATATGATGAGCCTCCCGTTCCCCAAAAGAAAAAGAAAAAACAAAAGAAGTAATGTTTTATACTAATACCTAATAAAAAGTAGACAATCTTTGCGGTCTATTTTCCACAATACTGCGTTGTCGTCCTTGCAAGGCGCC
>CAMHCD010000003.1 GCA_946183545.1 uncultured Clostridia bacterium | reverse complement strand
AAAAACGCGCGATGCCGAAGTCGGTCACCTTGATGGTGCCGTCCTGAAGCAGCATGATATTTTGGGGCTTGATGTCACGGTGTACGATACCGCACTCATGCGCGTGCTGCAGCGCCTTGAGCACCTGGATAGTAAGGTGCAGAACATCCTTCCATTCAATAATACCCTGCTGGTCAATATATTCCTTTAAGGTGATGCCGTCTATGTACTCCATGACGATATACTGGATCATATCGCCGAAGCTTACGTCATACACCTTGACGATGTTGGGATGAGAAAGCATGGCAATAGCCTTGCTCTCGTTTTTAAAACGACGGATAAACTCCTCGTTGTTGAGAAACTCATCCTTCAAAATCTTGATGGCTACCTCGCGGTCGTCGAGCGTATCGGTGCAGCGATAAACATTAGCCATTCCGCCTACGCCGATCAATTCATGAATCTCATAGCGGCCGTCAAGTCTTTTTCCGATATATTTATCCATGATAGCACTCCTCTCAGTAGATTACGGTTGCAGTTATATTATCGGTTCCGCCGTCTTCCTTTGCCGTATCAACCAGCTTGTTGATAAGCGAATCTCCGCGGTTCTCGTGGCATATCTTGACCATCTGACCCGTGTTGACGTGATTGGATAGACCGTCGGTGCAAATCAAAACCACATCTCCGTAGATGAAGTTTGCCTCGATATAATCCAAGCGCACAGAGGGCTTGATGCCCAGCGCGCGGGTAATAAAGTTCTTGTTGGGATGATGCTGCGCCTGCTCGTATGTCAGCTCGCCGCGGCGTACCATTTCCTGAACTACGGAATGATCCTCGGTGAGCTGCTTGATCTTGCCGCCGCGTATTGAATAGGTGCGGCTGTCGCCGACGTGTACCACGTGTATGGTAGTGTCCTTTACAAACACAAACTCACAGGTGGTTCCCATACCAGCCAAAGCAGCGTCCTCGCATGCCTTTTCAAAGATTTTTATATTGGCGTTGACTACGATTTCCGCCATCAGCTCCCCGATTTGTTCCTTGGTCATGTCGTCCTTATACAAATCGGTTATTTTGGTACTGATATAATCCACCGCTGTGGCGCTGGCAATATTGCCTCCGTTTGCGCCGCCCATTCCGTCGCAAACCACCGCCCACGCGCAGCTTGGGGAAATAACTCCGAAGCGAAAATCATCCTGATTCTGGGTCCTTACCAGACCCACATCGCTTTTACTGAATACTTCCAAGTTATTGTCCTCCTTCTTTTATATGGTTTCGCTTTAACTGACCGCAGGACGCGTTGATGTCGCTGCCCAGTGTGCGCCGGATAGTTGCGGCAATGCCTTTTGCGGTCAGGATATGTACAAAAGACTGTTGTCTTTGTAAATCACTCTTTTTGTACGCCGTTCCCTCCACGGCGTTTACGGGTATCAAATTGACATGACAGTTCATGCCGCTCAGCTTTTGAGCCAGCTCGCGCGCATGAGAGTCGCTGTCGTTAACTCCGCTGATAAGCGCGTACTCAAAGGTGACACGCCTGCCTGTAGAATCAAAATAATCGCGGCATGCTTTTAGCAGCATATCCATGGGATACGCCTTAGCCACGGGCATAGTGCGGCTGCGGATAGCGTCGTTTGGCGCATGCAGCGACACTGCTAAATTTATGGAAAGCTTTTGCTCTGCGAGCTCGTATATCTTAGGAACGATGCCGCAGGTGGAAAGCGTGATATGGCGCATACCGATCTGTAATCCTCCGTCGGAGGAGACCAGCTTTATAAAACGCACCACATTGTCAAAATTATCGAGCGGTTCGCCCATTCCCATCAACACGATGTTTGCTATGCGCAGGCTTAGATCCTTCTGCGCCGCTTCGATCTGCGCGAGCATTTCGGACGCAGTCAGATCGCGCGAAAAACCGCTTTTTCCGGTCGCGCAAAATGTACATCCCATCTTGCAGCCGACCTGCGTGGAAATGCACATAGATACTCCGTGATGATAGTGCATGACCACCGCCTCTACCATTTCGCCGTCGTTCAGCGAAAAAAGGTACTTCACTGTTTTATCATACCTTGAAACAAACTTTTTTTCAATAGTTGCAACAGAAATGTAATATCTTGTATTTAAAAATTCCCGTAAGTCGCGCGGAATATTGTTCATTTGTGAAAATTCGACAACACCCTTGTTGAGCCAGTCACAGATCTGCTTGGCGCGGAATTTTGGGTATCCCTCCGCGCCGAGCTGCTCCGCAAGCTCTTCGGGATACAGACTTTTGATATCAATTTGTTGTGTCATCCGCCGCAGTCCTTTCCAGCAGAGCTATATAGAATCCGTCGGTATCCGCTGTGTGCGGCATAAGGGTGATCTCGTGCGGTCCTTCATCAAACGCACGAATCACGCCGTCGGGCAGTGTGAGCGGTACGCCGCGAAACGCAGGGTGTTCCTCCAAAAAGCGGAGGACGTTTTGATTATTCTCCGCCGGGTTGAGCGTACAGGTGGAATACAATAATCTTCCCCCAACAGCAAGCAGCTTTGCGCTTTGGCAAAGGATTTTATACTGCAAATCCGGCAGCGTGTTGTCTACCGCGTCGCGTTTGGCGCGGATCTCAGGCTTGCGGCGCAGAACACCCAAGCCGCTGCACGGCACGTCACAGAGGATCTTGTCGGCGGCAGGAAGCGCGACATCAGCCTTTGCGGCGTCACGCTTTACCGCAACGATATTGGTCACTCCTAACCGCGCGGCGTTGGCGCGGATCAGCTTTAATTTATGGTCGTACAGATCGCAGGCGTACACCTTGCCTCGGTTCTGCATCATTTGCGCCGCGGTAACAGCCTTGCCGCCGGGAGCGGAGCAAACGTCGAGCATGACCTCGCGCGGTTTCGGCGCAAGAAGTGAAACGCAGAGCTGCGACGAGCTGTCCTGAATATGAAAAAGTCCATCGCGGTAAGACGGTATGCTTTCAATGGAGCCCGTCTGACTTAGCAGGAGCGCGTCCGGCAAATAAGGGTGCGGCTGTGCCGTTACGCCCTCCTCGGAAAGCCGCTCGCACAGCTTATCCGAAGTGGTTTTCAGCGTATTTACGCGGGCGCATAAAGGCGGTCTGCCGCTGAGCGAGCTCAGCAATTCCTCCGTGTTGTCCTCACCGTAGGATTTTCTCCACAGGCGAACGATATCCTGAGGCACGGAATAGCGCACGCTGAGGCAGTAGTTTTTATCCTCAGTGTCGGGCAGGGTGTAAGGCGGCTCGGTGCGCGTAATGCTGCGCAAAATGCCGTTGATAAATCCGGCGCTTTTTTGCAGCTTATGACGCTTGGCAAGGTTTACGCTTTCGTTGACCGCCGCGCTTGCCGGAACCTTATCCATAAACAGCAGCTGCAAAATACCCATGCGCAGGATCATCTTTGTTTTGATTTCAATTTTCCTTAAAGGAATTTTAGAATACTGCTTGATAATATAGTCGAGGGTAAGCTGACGCTCCAGCACGCCGTAAACAAGCGCCGAAACAAACGCGCTGTCAACACCGCTCAGCCGGTTTTCACGAATAGCATTGTTGAGCGCTATGTTAGAATACGCCTTGTCGTTTTCAATTTTCAGCAGCACGGTCAAGGCGATATTGCGTGGATTTGACATCGGAGTACCCCTTTTATGATTGGTAAAGTAATCATCCATGTAGGGGAGGCCCTCGCGGCCTCCCGAAGCTATGCGCTGATCTCATGGGAGGCCGCAAGGGCCTCCCCTACACTGAAAGTTGTTTTTACGTTGATATATTCCAAACGTTTATTCAGCCAATTCGCCGATTTGCAACTGATGTCCCGCGGCAAAGGCTTCGGCGGTCATTTTCTTTTTGCCCTCCGGCTGCAATTCCAATATTTCGATAGCGCCCTCAGAGCAGGCTATTACCAGCGGACGGACGCTGAGGATCTCCCCCGGCTTTCCGCTTTTGTCGCTTTTGCGCGCTTTGTGTATCTTGACACGCTTGCCGCAGATGACCGCGGTAGCTACAGGCCAGGAGTACAGTCCTCTGATTTGATCATGCACCTTCTGCGCGGTCTGCGTAAAATCTACGGGACACATTGACTTATCAATTTTGGAAGTGTGCGTCGCCAGAGCTTCGTCCTGCTTTTGAGGCGTTACGGTGCCTTTTTCAAGCGCGTCGAGCGTTTCCCTTATAAGCTCGCCGCCAAGCACTGAGAGGCGGTCAAACAGCTCTGCGGAGGTTTCGTTTTCTCCGATCGGCGTTTCTTTTTTCAAAAGGATATCTCCCGTGTCGAGTCCGACGTCCATCAGCATGGATGTAACTCCCGTAACGGCGTCGCCGTTGAGCACCGCCTGCTGAATAGGAGCCGCGCCGCGGTATTTCGGCAGCAGCGAGCCGTGGATATTAACGCAGCCGTAGGGCGGCAGTTTGAGCACGCGCTCAGGCAGGATCTGTCCGTAGGCAGCCACCACTATAACGTCGGGTGCGATCTTCTTTAGCAGGTCGTACGCCTCGTCGGTTTTCATGGACGCAGGCTGATACACGGGAATATCAAGCTCCTGCGCGCACACCTTAACGTCGGGAGGCGTAAGTATCATTTTTCTTCCCTGCGGTTTATCGGGCTGGGTGAACACCGCCGCGACCTGATGCTTTGGATCATTGGCTAATGCTTTTAACGCGGGTACGGCAAAATCCGGCGTACCCATATATACGATCTTCATATCAGCTGTTCATTTCCTCTATTTCTTCCGGAGTAAGCATACGTTCCGCAACGCTTTTGAACACAACGCCGTCCAGATGGTCAAGCTCGTGACAAAACGCGCGTGCCAGCAGCTCCTTTCCGTCTATGGTGAACTCCTCGCCGTTGCGGTCCTGTGCCTTGACCTTTACGTAATTCGGGCGCTTTACTATTCCCCATTGTCCGGGGAACGAAAGACAACCCTCGTTGCCCTCTTGGGTACCGCTAAAGGCGATGATCTGCGGATTTACCAGCTCGATAACGCCCTCGCCGATGTCAATGACCGCCACACGACGCAGTATGCCGACCTGCGGCGCGGCAAGTCCAACGCCGTTTGCGTTGTGCATGGTTTCAGCCATGTCGTCGAGCAGCATGGCGAGCCTTGCGTCAAATTTGGTGACGGGACGGCACTTTTTATTCAGTACGTCGTCTCCGTCCTTAACTATATTTCTTAATGCCATGTTTCCTTCCTTCTTAACAGGTCAAAGCGTTCATGTCCGCGTACGCCGTCACCTTGGCAAAGGTTCGGTCGCTGCCGAAATCTATCAAAATCTTTGAAAGCAGCGCACGGAATGAACGGTTGTTTTTGCATTTTATTATCAATTTATAACGGTATTTATTGCTGACCTTCACCACGGTTGCCGGCGACGGTCCCAGAATTCGCAGCGGAAGCTTTGAATAGTTCCGCTTTGCTTCCTGCACAAAAGCTTTTAAGAAACCGTTTGCCGCCTGAAGCGTCAAAACTTGGTTTTCACCCACAAAGCCAACTAAGCAGATATCCGCAAAAGGCGGGTAGAGCATAGCCTCACGCATACGGATCTCGGTATTGTAAAACTGCTCGTAATCCTGCTTTGCCGCCATGCCGATTATCATGTTGTCGGGCGTGTATGTTTGGATCACAGCCATACCCTTTTGACTGCCTCTGCCGCTTCTGCCCACAACCTGCGTCAGCAGGGAGAAGGCGCGTTCGTAGCTTCGGTAGTCGTCGGCGTAGAGCGCCTGATCGGTGTTGAGCACGCCGACCAAGGTCACATTGGGAAAATCAAGTCCCTTCGCCACCATCTGGGTGCCCACCAAAATATCGTATTCGCCGTTAGCAAAAGCGGAGATCATCCGCTCGTACGATGCTTTGGAGGACGCCGCGTCGGTATCCATGCGCAGTATACGCGCGTCGGGAAACAGCTCCGCGATGTCCTGCTCAGCTTTTTGTGTGCCGGTGCCGCCCAAACGAAGAGAATGGCTGCGGCAGGTAGGACACTCGCCCTTAAACGGCACAGAATAGCCGCAGTAGTGACACATCAGCCGATTGTTGCGGCTGTGATAAGTCAGCGAAATGGAGCAGTTCGGGCAGGTGACAGCCTCGCCGCAAAAAGAACAGGTCACAAAGGAATTGTGCCCTCTGCGGTTGAGCAGCAAAATACTTTGACGCCCGTGCTCCAGGTTATATTCTATGTTTTGCAGCAGCACATCGGAAAAACCCGTTGCGTTGCCGTTTTGCAGCTCGGTATTCATGTCCGCTATCTGCACCTGCGGCAGCATTGCGGAGCCGTAGCGTGCACTCAGCACGTTGAGCGAATAACGCCCGGTCAGCGCGTGATAATAGGTTTCGATCCCCGGAGTAGCGGAGCTTAACACCAACAGTCCGTTTTGACGCGCACAGCGGAACATCGCGATATCCCTTGCGTGGTAACGCGGCGTGTTTTCGGACTTATAGCTGTACTCCTGCTCCTCGTCCATGATGATCAGTCCAACGTCATCAAACGGCGCGAACACCGCGCTGCGTGTGCCGATAACGATTTGAGCAAGACCTTTTTGGACACGCTTATATTCATCGAGCCTCTCGCCCAGCGAAAGCGCGCTGTGGAACACGGCGATTTTTTCGCCGAAACGCTTGGAAAACTGCGACACGAACTGCGGCGTCAATGATATCTCGGGCACCATAACGATAATGCCCCTGCCGTCGTCCAGAACACGCTCAATAAGCTTGATAAACACGCTTGTTTTGCCTGAGCCCGTAACACCGAACAACAGGCTGACATGCGGTTTTTCGTCGGTGTACTCCTTGTACAGATTGTCGCAGGCAGTCTGCTGCTCCCCGGACAGCGTCAGCTCGGGAAGCGTGTCGTCGGCGCTGCGTTCGTCAACGCGAAAGACCTCCTCGTCAAAGAAACAAATCAGCCCTTTTTTATAAAGCGAATCAATGACCGAGGCGGAAACTCCCGTAAAATATCGGATCTCCTTTACCGACGCCGCACCGCTGAGCTCTATCAATTCAAGCACCGCGCGCTGCTTATCGGTAAGCTTGACCGAGGAGATATCCACCCCGGGCGGAATAGCCGCCATCTTCATCACCGCGTCGTTGACACGGCGGAACGCTTCGTCGGACTTATACAACAGTCCCTTTTCGACCAGCGCGTCGGGCAGGCGGCTGTCGGACAGACCGAAATCATCAAGGATCGCTTCGAGCTTGACCGCTTTCCGCTTTTCGTGCAGATAATTGTAAAGCCGCTGTTCCTCGCCGCTCAAGTCAGCGTCCTCGTCGGAGGTCTTTACACCGTAAACCGTAGTCACCTTGTAGTTGATGCCTGCAGGCAGCATGGTTTTTATCGCGTCATAAGCGGTACAAAAACAGCGTTCCCTCATAAACTCGGCAACGTCGAGCAGAGGAGCCGACATAACGGGCTCGTTGTCAAGAACGGATATTATTTCTTTTAAAGAATTATCAAACTCTCCGCCGATCCCTACCGACAGTATCATACCCTGACGCCGGCGGTTGCCGCGTCCAAACGGAACCAATACCCGTTTGCCGGGCTCACACTGAGGCTGCAATTCGGCAGGAACTGCGTAATCAAAGGCTTTGTCAAAGGTAAAGGCGGTGTTTTCTACCGCCACACTTACGACAAAGTTCTTACACATTATCGGGCTCTAAAAGGTTGATTTCGTGATTTTTGATTTCGTCGATCGCCAGCAGAACGGGCTTTTCATCGGTAACTGTGCCCTCTTCCTCAAACTTCTGAGTGATCTGTCTGGCTCTTTTGCTAACGCCCACTACGAGCGCGTATTTGCTCTGCTTACCCTCAAATAACTCGTCAACATTTACCTTATGCATAATAACTCTCCTTTATCTGATAATATCCAGTACCTCTTGGATGGCGGTTTCCAAATCGTCGTTGACCACCAGATACCGGTATTTGTCCTTTAGTGCTATCTCGTTTTTGGCTTCGGTCAGGCGCTTTTGCACCGTTTCCTCGTCCTCTGTACCGCGGTTTCTCAGGCGGCGTTCAAGCTCATCAACGGACGGCGGCAATATAAAGATGCTCAGCACGTCGGGATACTTTTCCATAATTTGCAAGCCGCCCTGAACCTCTATTTCCAAGAAAACGTCGTAGCCGTTGTCGAGCATATCCTCCACCTGCTGCTTTGGAGTGCCGTAAAGGTTTTCGCAGTATTCGGCATATTCAAGATAGCCGTCCCGCGCGATAAGGTCCTCAAATTCCTTGCGGCTTACAAAGTGGTAGTGTACGCCGTCGATTTCACCCTCACGCGGAGCACGCGTTGTGTTTGACACAGACAGCCTGACCTTTGGGTTACGCTTCATGACTTCGGCAAGGATCGTGCCCTTGCCTACGCCGGACGAACCCGAATACAGCACAAGCTTTCCTCTTTTGTTACTGTTCATCCTTATCCCCGCTTTCTTCGGCTCGGTTTTGGATAGTCTCGCACGATACCGCCGACAGTACGACATGGTTGCTGCTGTTGATAAGCACCGACTTGCACTTGCGTCCGCAGGTAGCGTCAATAAGCAGTCCGTTTGCCTTTGCCTCCTGCACTATACGCTTTACGGGAGCGGAATCGGGAGCAACCACCGCCACCAGCTTTTCGCTGCTGACCAGATTACCAAAGCCTATATTAATAAGTTTCATATGGTCTCCTATTCGATGTTCTGTATCTGCTCGCGGATTTTTTCGATCTCGCCCTTGATCTCAACGACCTTATGCGCTATCTCCGCGTCCTGAACCTTGGAGCCGATCGTGTTTGCCTCGCGGTTCATTTCCTGAATGATAAAATCGATCTTTCTGCCCACGGGCTGATCCATGCTCATAAACCGGTTAAGCTGCTCAAAGTGGCTCCTGAGCCGCACGGTTTCCTCGGCAACGGCTACCTTATCGGCAAACACCGCAACCTCGGTAAGCACACGCTGCTCGTCGATCTCCACATTGAAGCCCTCCAGCGTCTGACGAATGCGGTCGAGCAGACGGGTCTCGTAATCCTTGACGGTCTGCGGCGAACGCTCCTCGATCTCCCCGACAATGGAAAGAATACGGTCGGCGCGGCTCAAAATATCCGCTTTCATCTTTTCGCCCTCGACCTCTCGCATGGCAATGAATGACTTTAACGCCTCGTCCGTAACAGCAATAACATCCGCGATGATTTTTTCCTCATCCTCCGGAGCCTTGTGCACAGTGAACACATCGGGGAACCTCGAGAGCGACACAACGGTCGCGTCGTTTTCCACGCCGTAGGTGTCGGCGATCTCCTTCATAGCGTTCAGGTAGCCCGACACCAGACTGTGATTGACAGTTACCTCGCTTGGGGTATCGTCACGCGCGCCGATGCTGACAAAAACGTCGATCTTTCCGCGGGCGACCCTTTCATTAATAAAGCTTTTAAGCTTATCGTCTACAAAGCTGTAGCCGCGCGGCGAACGGCACGAGAACTCAAAATAACGGTGGTTTACGCTTTTGATCTCCACGGTGATCTCCCTGCCGTCTATCTGCGTTTCGCAGCGGCCAAAGCCTGTCATAGACCTTATCATCTTACTCCATCCTTTCTGTTTAGTTTTTAATATACATGTATTATAGCACCGATGCCGTTATTTGGCAATGGAGATATTACAAAATTGTAATATCTATTTTTTGATGATTGTTTGATTTATTTATAAAAGTATAGTATTATAGTAGTTGAATCTAAAAAAGGAGGAATCGGAGTTGGACGAAAACAACGAAAAATTGACCGCTGCTCCCGAGCAAACCGACGCAGAGGAACAGGTAACACAGGTCATTGAAAACGCAACCGCCGACACTGAGGAATATAATCAGGAAGCAGAAGATACAGCAGGATCCGTTACAGAGGATGCCGCACAGTCAGCAGAGGAAGCAAAAGAAGCAGTTGAGGAAGCATCGGATGCTGCAACAGAAGCTTTTGAGGAAACTGTCCCGGCAGAAGGCGCGGAAGGACCTGACCGGGCATTTGGAACAGACAGCGAGATCTCCGACGACCTTATCCAAATGCAGAACGCCGCGGAAAACTACGCTCCCGTAAAGAAAAAAAGAAAGCTGATGGGTCCTATCATCATCAGTATCGTGATCGTAGCCGTAGCAGCTGTTGCCGCTCTGGTACTTAAGGTGTTCTTTAACACCGGGATCGAGGGCAGCTGGTATTATGAGCGCGAGGTCCAGACAGGCTACGCCGAATCCACCAACGACGAGCCCCCTACCATGAAGCTCGGTTACTACTTTATTTTTGAAGGCAACGGAAAAATGACCGTCAAGAGCGGCACCGTTTCCGGCTCAGGTACATACACCTACCGCACCGGCAGCGTGGAAGGCGAACCCATCGGCAAGCCCGTTGTAGACATAAACTACATCGACCCCCTCTACCGCACTCCCGTAAACACCAGCATGGCGGTTGAGGTGACCGGCAATATCTTCACAGGCAAAACTCTTAAGCTCAGCGCTTTTGAAAACGCGTCACAGGCTGTCACACTTACCCAAAAGAACTACGAGAAGCCCGAATTAAAGCGCGAAGGCGATTTTGTTGCCGACAAGGAGCTTGAAGGCAAGTGGGTAAACGGTGAGGCGAGCTTTAATATCTCCTACACTACCACCTATGATATCAAAAGCGACGGCACAATGAGCGTCAGCTCCACTCAGACCGTGAACGGTCAGCTCAGCGGCACCGGCAAAGACCAGGAATACACCGTTACCATCGACTGCATTTACAGCACCAACAAGGGCAAGCTCGAGATCATGTATAACGCAGGCGAAAATCAAAAGCAGGAGCTCCCCTACAGCCTCAGCAAGAAGGGCGATGTGCTGACCATCAAGGAAGCACAGGAGATCAACCTTTATAAGGTCGGCTCGGCAAGCGCAGATGAGATCATGGATAAAATCAGCAAAAGCACTCAGGCTACCGAAGCAGCACCACAGGTAACTCAGGCAGCTGCCGAAGCAGAAACAAAAGCAAAAGAATAATGCTATCTTTATAGTTATATCGGGTCGGCTTACCGCTGGCCCGATTATCTGTATATTCCATTCGCTAAGGTTACAAATCTGTAACCTTTATTTACTGCCACTCGCCTTTGTGGTATACTTAGATGAATATTGTAAAAAAGGGATGATTTCATGTCAGGACATAATAAATGGAGTACCATCAAAAATAAAAAGGGCAAAAACGACGCGGCTCGCGCCAAGGTGTTTACCAAGATCGGCAGAGAGCTTATCGTTGCCATCAAGACCGGCGGCAGCGCTGACCCTAACGTAAACTCCAAGTTAAAGGACACGATCGCCAAGGCTAAGGCGGCAAACGTGCCCAACGACAACATTGAGCGTATTATCAAAAAAGCCGCAAACGACAGCGACTCCACAAACTACGAGGCAGTCACCTACGAGGGCTACGGTCCCAGCGGCGTAGCTGTAATCGTTGAAGCGCTCACCGACAACCGCAACCGTACCGCAGGCGAGGTAAGACATTACTTTGACAAGTTCGGCGGCAACATGGGTACTCAGGGCTGCGTAAGCTTTATGTTCCAGCAAAAGGGCGTTATCGTTATCGAGCGCGAGGAGCTGGAAAAGGACGAGGATACCGTAATGACCGACGCTCTTGAATGCGGCGCTGCCGACTTTGAGGCGGACGACGATATCTTTACCATCTACACTGAGTCCGAGGATTTCGGCGCGGTAAGAGATGAGCTCGAAAAGCTTGGCTACACCTTTGCTTCCGCAGAGCTCGAAATGGTGCCCGACACCTACACCACTCTCGACGACGAGGAAACCGCAACCAAGATGCAGAAGATGCTCGACATGTTTGAGGATAACGACGACATCCAAAACGTCTGGCACAACTGGGATTTTTAACTCCCGCTTTTTAAACGTATATTAAAACGCCTGACCTCCATCAACGCGGGGTCAGGCGTTTTGTTTTTTAGTTTACAGCCCTTTATTTCATCATAGTTAGAGCGAATTCAAACTATTCCTACTCTTTGTGTTAAAAAGTGTTGCAAAAGTCTTGAAGTTTTTATGCAGTTATGATATGATAGTCTTACCACACAAATCGAATAATACCTATATCTCTACCTATAATATTTTACGGTGGATTATATTCTTATGGCAAAATCGCTTGCCCACCTTCTACCGTAAAATATATAGGTATTGAAGATTTGTGTGGTAACAAATGGGGCTATGCGTTTTTGGGTGTGTAGCTCCATTTGGGACTACACACTTTTTTAGGAGGATATATTTATGAAAGCAAACAAAGTTATTGTATGTCCAAAATGTGGTAAAGTAAACACTCTTGATTCAAAATTTTGCGTGGATTGCGGCGAAACACTTGATCCCTCGACTGCAATCTCAATGCAACCACCTTTACAACCAGTTAACCAATATCTATTAATGACTGAAAATGAGAAAAAACAGCTATTCTTTTATCTTAAAAAAATTTCTTCAAGTTTGTTTGTAATAGAATTATTTGTTATTATTTATTTCGCACTATCTATATTAGCTGCGTTACTACTTACCTCAAATAGCAAATTACTATAATTACTAATTTCAAAAATACAGGAAATGATTCATTTCCTGTTAAATAACTATACCCTAATAATTTAAATAAACGCAAATGAAAAACTGCTTTTAAGACTTTAATCAATTTGAGTATTAAAATCACAAAACACAAAAACACAGGGCTGACCCGTTTGAGTCAACCCTATTAGTTTTGAATAGATTATTTTTTTCTGACAAACAGTATACCCAGTGTGGCGGGACCGCAATGGCTGGTGATGGTGCAGCCGGCGGTGGTTTCCAGAATCTCCTCAAAGCCGGGATACAGCTCGTTTATCTTATTGCGCACCTGTGCGGGCACAACGCTGTTGCACTTTGTATGGGTAATAAAAATACGGTGCTTGTCGATATCGTCGCGGTCGCGGAGCTTATCGGCGACGTAGTTCAAAATGACCTTGTCGATGTTTCCGCGGTACTTTTTGCCCGACTGCATCTTGCCGTCCTTGACCTCGATAAGCGGCTTGAGCTTGAGCAGGTTGGCGCCCAGCGCGGCTACAGAAGAGCATCTGCCGCCCTTATGCAGGTAGTCGATGCTGTCAACAACAAAGCTTGCCTCTACCCTGTCGGTCAAGCTGCGGCACTCTGCGGCGATCTCCTGAGCGGTGGCGCCCTTTGCCGCCATCTCCGCGCCGTGGAGCACGACCAAGCCGGAGCCTGTGGAAAGGTTGCGGGTATCGACTACCTCTACCCCTCCTACCTCCTTAGCCGCGGCGCAGGCGTTGTGATACGCGCTTGAAAAATCGGCACTGATATTGAAGTGAACGATCTCATATCCCTGATCGCGCCACTTTTGGAACACCTCCAGATAATCAGCAAGGTTGGGAGCGGCGGTTGAGGGCAGCGTGCCTGTTTTGTCGACATATTGGTAGATATCCTCGGGTGTCGCGTCAATGCCGTCCTTGGCGGTCACGTCGCCCAACACCACATACAACGGCAAGATGTCGATGTCATACTTTTCAACAAGCTGCGGCGAAAGATCGCAGGTACTGTCGGAAATAATCTTTATCTTCATAATAATCCTCCGTTATTATATTATTATGTTATTACTATAACAAATTATTGTCGGTTTGTAAAGCGTTTTCATTACCGAAATGTATTGTAACATAATTATTTACCGTTCCCGCAAGATCAGACGCGCCGTTGATGAGCCTTTCCCCTTTGCTAAACGATTCCAAAGGCGCGATAAAAAAAAAGCAAAAAAGACTGTCCAAAGACAGCCTTTTTTGCGATTGTGTGTTTTATGAAAATGAATGCTCCAAAAAATGAATCAATCATTTTTCTCCTTTTTACTTCCGAACATCTGCGCCTGAGAGATATCTGTAACACAACATATTCGGTTTTCTTTATATATATTATACAATCAGAACGGATAATTTGCAAGTGTCTTCATAACGATTTGTCTTATCTAAACAGCCAAAATGACAGGTTGCACAAAAACTTGTAGCTCATTTTGTGCATGTTTTTTTGCTTTGTCGCTGCAAATTCATTTTTTCAAAAAAATGCAATTTTCAAATATGGGCAATAAGTACAAAATTGTTTTTTATTTTTGTATAGTACTTGACACCGAAAATCCCTTATTATGGGAAAAAACATGCATTTGCAATTGCGGTTTTGTACAAAATAAAGTATAATAGCAGTAAATGATCCGCACGCATTTTGCGGCGGTTGAATTGCAGAATGACTTTTGGAGTATACATCATGTTTCAACTGCGAAGATTCCTCAGCGACTATAAAAAAGAAGTTATCATCGGACCTCTGTGCAAGCTGTTTGAGGCTATATTAGAGCTATTTGTACCGATGGTAATGGCAAATATCATTGACGTGGGCATAAACACCCTGCACGACGGCGGCTATGTACTGCGCACGGGCGGCTTGATGGTACTGCTGGCGGCTATGGGCTTAACAAGCGCGCTGTTTTGTCAGTACTTTGCGTCCAAGGCGTCGCAGGGTGCAGGCACAAAGATCCGTCGGGCGCTGTTTGAGCATATCAACACCCTGAGCTACGCCGAGCTTGACCGGCTCGGTACGCCGTCGCTTATTACGCGCATCACCAACGACGTTAATCAGGTTCAGCAAAGCATTGCCATGTGCATTCGTTTGCTGACCCGTGCGCCGTTTATCATTATCGGCTCGCTGGTTATGGCTATGACGATCAATCTGCAGCTGTCGCTTATTTTCTTTGCGGCGGCGGTCTTGATAGGTCTGACGCTTTTTCTTGTTATGAAGCTGAGCGTGCCGGTGTTCTCCGCTATGCAGCGCAAGCTCGACGTGATCGGACGCGTGAGCCGCGAGAACTTATCCGGAAGCCGTGTTATCCGGGCGTTTTCTAAGCAGGAAAGCGAGAACCGCCACATGGACTCTGCAACTCAGGATCTGGCTAAAACCTCTATACGCGTAGCGCGCCTGTCCGCTCTGCTCAACCCGGTGACCTATGCCGTAACAGACGCGGCTATCATCGCCGTGGTATGGTTCGGCGCGGTAAAGGTAAACATAGGCGAAATGCAGACGGGAGAAATCGTGGCGCTTGTAAGCTACATGACGCAGATTTTGCTTGCGATGGTCGTAGTGGCTAATCTGGTCATCCTTATGACAAAGGCAAGCGCAAGCGCGCAGCGCATAAATGAAGTGTTTGACACTCAACCGAGCGTGACCGAAAAATACTCAGGTTATATTTCTGTAAAGGAAAATAAAACAAAAATCACCTTTGACAACGTAAGCTTTCGGTACGCTGACGGCAAGGAAGTACTAAGCGACCTTTGCTTTAGTGTACTGCGCGGTCAGACCGTGGGCATTATCGGAGGAACCGGCTGCGGAAAAACGAGCCTGCTCAACCTGATACCGCGGTTCTATGACGTAAGCGGCGGCAGGGTACTGATAGACGGCGTTGATGTGCGCGAGTATCCGTTTGCGCAGCTGCGCGGACAAATGGGCATTGTGCCTCAGCAGAGCGTGCTGTTTGCCGGTTCGATCCGCGACAACATGCGCTGGCGTTCGCCTAACGCAGGTGACAAAGAGATTTTACAGGCGCTTTCTGTGGCTCAGGCGACCGAGTTTATACAAAAGCTTCCGGACGGACTTGACAGCCGTGTGGAACAGGGCGGAAAAAACTTCAGCGGAGGTCAGCGTCAAAGGCTGTGCATTGCGCGCGCCTTGGTAGGTGAACCTAAATTGCTTCTGCTTGACGACAGCTTTTCCGCTCTCGATACAGCAACAGACGCGGCTCTGCGCCGCGCTTTGCGCCAAAACACAGATGATATGACGGTGATGATCGTTACCCAACGATGTTCCTCGATCCAAAACGCCGACCTTATTTTGTGCATGGATGACGGCAGGATCGTAGGCTCCGGCACACACGAACAGCTTTTGGAGAGCTGCCCTACCTACCGCGATATCTACCTGTCGCAACAGGGAGCGGAGGTGAGAGCATGACAAAGCGCAAAGCCTCCAAAAAGATATATCAATACGTAAAGCCATATCGTCTGCTGCTTTTAGGGGCACTGCTGAGCGCGATCGTGAGTATTTCACTGACGCTTTTGATACCCGTGCTCATAGGTACGGCGCTGGACGAAATTGTAAGCAAGGGCAATGTTGACTTTGCCGACGTTGCCAAGATTTTAGGATACATCGGAATCGCTGTTGCCGGTGTGAGCGTGTGTCAATGGACAATGACTTACTTTGTCAACGTACTGAGCTACAATACCGTTCGCGACCTTAGACGCGAGCTGTTCCGCAAGTTCAACTCGGTACCGCTGTCAACGATCGACAACAATCCTCACGGCGACCTTATCAGCCGCGTTATAAACGACGTTGACGCGGTGGGCGACGGCTTGACGCAGCTGTTTTTGCAGCTGTTTTCGGGCGCGGTCACAATACTGGGCACTCTGCTGTTTATGCTGGGCATCGACTGGCGGATCGCGCTGACGGTGGTGGTGTTGACTCCGCTGTCGCTGTTTGTGGCGGGCTTTATAGGCAAGCTAACACACCGCAGGTTCACCGAACAGCAGATATTGCAGGGAAATATCTCTGCGTTTGTTGAAGAGCATGTCGGCAACGAGCGGTTGGTACAGGCGTTCGCCTACGAAAAGCGCGCCGAGGAAGGCTTTGACGCATACAACACCGAGCTGCTTGACGTCGGCTTCAAGGCGCAGTTTGCCGGTGCTCTGGCTAACCCGTGCACGCGTTTTGTAAACGCCATGGTATACGCGGCAGTCGGTATTTTCGGCGCGTTGTCGGTCATCGGCGGCAGTCTGAGCATAGGACAGCTATCCTGCTTTTTGACCTACGCAAACCAATACACCAAGCCGTTCAACGAGGTCACCGGAGTGCTGACTCAGCTGCAAACCGCATTGGCGGCTGCGGGGCGTGTGTTTGAGCTTTTGGAATTCGGCGATGAATCCCCCGACAGTAATAAAGCCTTCCAGCACAGCGGCGGCAATGTTGTATTTGATAACGTCAGCTTTGCCTATAACCCCCAAAAGCCGCTGATACAAAACTTTTCGCTCAATGTACCCGGCGGTTGTCATGTGGCTATAGTAGGTCCCACAGGCTGCGGAAAAACTACGCTGATAAATCTGCTGATGCGTTTTTATGACGTAGACGAGGGCAGCATTATTGTGGACGGCACGGATATACGTAATATCAGCCGCAAGAACCTGCGCAGCCGCTTTGGAATGGTTTTGCAGGACAGCTGGCTGTTTGAGGGCAGTATAATGGAAAACCTGCGCTACGGCAACGAAAACGCCACCGACGAGCAGGTCATCAAGGCGGCAAAGGCAGCGTACGCCCACAGCTTCATTCACCGTCTGCCTCAGGGCTACGATACCGTTATCAGCGAGGGCGGCGGCAACCTGAGCCAAGGACAAAAACAGCTTTTGTGTATTGCACGCGCTATGCTGACGGATCCGGAAATTTTGATTTTGGACGAGGCGACAAGCTCCATTGATACCCTTACCGAAATCAGGGTGCAAAAGGCTTTTGCAAAAATGATGAAGGGCAGAACAAGCTTTGTAGTAGCCCACCGTCTAAGCACCATACGCGAGAGCGATGTTATCCTGGTAATGCGCGACGGCAACATCGTTGAGCAGGGAAGTCACGAGGAGCTGCTGAAGAAGGGCGGCTTCTATGCGGAGCTGAACCGCGCACAGCGGAATATATAAAAGAGCGGTCAGGTTTTCATAATAACGATTGAAAAGGCTTTGTGATGCATGCGTGAGACCATACCATATATACCAATAGTGTCACGCTGCCCTAAGGACAATTTCTTATTTGAACACCATGGTAAAAATGGCTTAACCATGCGGTTTTTACATGGTGTTCACCCTGTTTTTAATATGAACACCATGGTGCTTCTTATTTGAACACCATGGAGATTACGCGACTTATCGAAAAGCTTTGTTTTATGATTTGATGATGGTTAGATTATAAGCAAGCGTAGGAGAGCCTTCCCTTGGGGGAAGGCTCTGTTTACGTCCTGCTCCTATCCGCAAATGGTTAAAACGGAAAGCGCGGTAATTGGATGAATTGTCGCTGCGCAACGTGAATTGACTTCGTCATGAATTGCCTGCGGCGTGAATTGTCGCCCGCGACATAAATTACCATGATGTTCAAATAACTTCCCCATGGTGTTCATTTTGTTTTTAAGGTGAACACCATGTAAAAATGGCTTAACCATGCGGTTTTTCACCATGGTGTTCAAATAACTTTCATGCCCTTGGGAGTAATACAAAAAACTTAAGTTGATGATATTGGCAACAACTAAATCTCTGATAGAAAACAAAGATTTTTGACAAACAAGAGCGGTCAGACCGAAATCTGACCGCTTAGATTTTTATTTTGATTTAACGATGCTCAAATCAATCGTTATTCTCTGCTTTTGCAGCTTCAATGACCTTCTGCGCTACGTTTGCGGGGCAATCCTCATAGCGAGCAAAGGTGAACTCGTAGCTTCCTCTGCCCTGGGTGATCTGACGGATAAAGGTAGCAAAGTCAGCCATCTCAGCCATGGGGACCTCTGCCTCAACGACCTGAGTGCCGTTTTCCGCAGGAGACATACCCAGCACTCTGCCGCGGCGCTTATTGACCTCGCCCATTACGTCGCCCATGTTGTTGTCGGGAACATACGCCTTAAGGCTGCCGATAGGCTCAAGCAGTGTGGGAGCAGCGTTGGGGATACCGTTTTTGTACGCCAGGGAAGCAGCTGTTTTAAAGCTCATTTCCGAGGAGTCAACGGGGTGATAGGAACCATCATACAGAGTAGCCTTGATGCCGACGGTGGGATAACCTGCAAGAACGCCCTTCTTGATGGAGTCGCGCAGACCCTTTTCAACCGCCGGGAAGAAGTTCTTGGGAACAGCGCCGCCTACAACGCGCTCCGCAAACTCAAGGGAGTCGGTATCGAACGGCTCGAACTCGATCCAAACGTCACCGAACTGACCGTGACCGCCGCTCTGCTTTTTATATCTGCCCTGTGCGGACACCTTTTTGCGGATGGTCTCGCGGTACGCGATCTTCGGCTTTTGGAGAGAAGCCTCTACATTGTATTTTGATTTAAGGCGTGAGATCACAACATCGAGGTGCTGCTCACCCAAACCTGAAACAACCATTTCGTGGGTCTCGTGATTCTGAACGAACTTGATGGTGGGATCCTCGTCGCTGAGCTTGCCGATAGCCTGAGCAACCTTATCCTCGTCGCCCTTCTTGGCGGGATAAATAGCCATTGAGTAGCTGGAAACGGGATAATCAACAGGCTCCAATACGACCTTACGAAGCGGTGAGCAAAGGGTGTCGCCTGTTTTTGCGGTAGCAAGCTTGGGGATAGCGCCGATGTCGCCTGCGCCGATGTAAACCGCGTCGGTCTGCTTTTTACCGATCATAGTGAGCACTTTGCTGATACGCTCAGGTGCGCCTGTGCGCATATTGATAACGGGAACGTCGGGTGAGATCTTGCCCGAAACGACCTTGATATAGGACAGTCTGCCGATGAAGGGGTCGGCTACGGTTTTGAACACGATAGCGGCAGCAGCGCCGTTTTCGTTAACGCTTACCTCTACAGGCTCGCCGTTTACGTCTACCCCGATCTCGTCGCCTTTGTCGGCTGCCGAAGGAGCAAGCCAGGTAAGGCTGTTGAGGAACTGATCGATTGCGAACGTATTGTGAGCGTCACCGCAGAATACAGGACAGATAGAGCCGTCCTTAACACCCTGGCTTACGCCCAGAATGATTTCCTCGGGAGTGAACTCCTCGCCCATGATGAACTTGTCGAGCAGCTCCTCGGAGGTTTCCGCAACTGCTTCCTTAATAGCCTCGCGAAGACCTTCAAGACGGTCGCCCATATCGGGCAGAGCGGTCTGCTTTACGGAACCGTCCGCGCCGTATTCGTAAGCCTTGTAGTCAAACAGGTTAACATATGTGTTCGCCTTGCCGTCAACGATATAGGGAACAACAACAGGACATACGGAAGGTCCGAAGGTGGACTTCAAATTCTCAAATACACGATAGAAGCGTGCGTCCTCGTCGCACAAACCGTTAACAAAGAACACCTTGGTAAGACCTGCCTTGTTTGCAGCCTCTACAGCCTTTTCCGTACCTACACAAACGCCGTCCTTGCCGGAAACAACGATCAATGCGGTATCCGCTGCGCGCATACCTTCGGCTACGCCGCCCGCAAAGTCAAACAGACCTGGGGTGTCGATAAGGTTGATCTTGGTATTCTTCCATTCGATCGGGGCAACAGCGGTCATGATTGACGCCTGGCGCTTGATTTCCTCGCTGTCAAAATCCATAGTGGTATTGCCGTCGGCGATCTTGCCCAGTCTGTCACTGGCCTTGGCAAGGTAGAGGATGCTCTCCGCTACGCTGGTCTTGCCGCAGCCGCTGTGCCCGGCGAGGGCAATGTTAAGAATCTTTTTCGCGTCATACTGTTTCAATTGGTAAAACTCCCTTCATATCATGAATGTTTTAATATTTTTAGTACTCGGCTAAATATCTAAGATAGCCATGTATCAGTATATCATATTTGTAAGTTTCATACAATATTTTTTTGTCAAAATAAAAAAATTCACCCTTTGCCCAATATAGCAAGGGGTGAATTGTGCATATTGCTTTTTTTTGCGATTTATGCGGAAATGTTGCACAAATCTTTTGTGCGATTTTTGTTTATAAATATTAGATTAGAAGTTTCTGTATCGTTTTACCTTGCGGCGCTTTGCCATTCTTTTGCGGTGGATTTTAGCCACGATCACATAAATCAGCATGATAACGATGATCAGCGCAATAACAATAAGGAACCAATATGACTGGAATATCGCTCCCGTTACATCAAGCACGGCAAGGATTCCGCTGCGGTCGATCTGCTCCGAGGGAACAAGATTGACGGTTGCGAGCTTTTGCAGATCGTCGGAGCCGTCAGCCTTGTAATATACCGTGGCGGTACCTACGGGCTTGTCGGGAGAAAGCGGCGCTTCAAGCGGCTTTTCCTCGTCGCCGTCCTCGCCTTCGATTTCGGTTTCAACAACTATATTCTTTTCGGCAATATCCTTGGGAACAACGGCGTTAAGGTCCTTTTCGGGAACCAGCGTAACGCTGTTTTTACCCATGGCGAGCTTGACCCGGCGTTCACATATGGGTGTGGTGGCTGTCTTAACGGTTTGCAGCTCCAGCGCGGTAAGCGCCCAGCGGAAAAGATCCGCCGCGTCGGTAAAGGTGTCGTACTCCTCGTACTCACCCTCCTTGTAGGGAGCACCCATCAAAATAAGCAGGTAGGAATGCTTGTCGGCAGTGGCTGAGGTAACCAGACATCTGCCTGCCTGGTCGGTGGTGCCGGTCTTGATGCCTTTGGCGTACATATAATAATACTCGCCGCCGCGGTTTTTATCTATCATATAGTTGGTTGTTACGACAGGGTTTTCCTCGCCCTCGCAAAGCCATTCGGTAGCGTTGGAAATGGTCTCAAAATCAGGCAGGGTCAGCGCGTGTCTGGTGATGATGTACATATCACGCGCGGTGGTATAGTGGTTCTCGTCATGCAGGCCGTCGGGGTTTTCAAAATGCGTGTCCTTACAACCGAGCTCCTCCGCCTTGTCGTTCATCATTTTTACAAACTTATTGACGTCGCCTCCACCGATGTAATCGGCAAGGGTCAGCGCGGCGTCGTTGCCGGAGGGAACCATCATACTGTAAAGCAGATCGCGCACATTCATTTTGCCGCCGATATGCTCGTCTAAATGCGCCATTGACGAGCCGGTGTTTTTCAGCTTGTCAATGATGGACTTTTTGATCTCGACACGAGTATTGTCAATGTCGTCCACATGCTCATAGGCGACGATAAAGGTCATGATCTTGGTTGTTGACGCGGGATAGCAACGCTGATCCGCGTCCTTTTCAAACACGGTCTGCCATGTATCCATGTTGACCATAAGCACATTTTTTGACTTGAACTTAACCTCGTTCGGGAAGCTGATCGCGCCTGCTCCGATAACGGCACATCCCAGCAGGGTGATGACCGCCATCAGAACCGCCGCGGTCTTGATGACTGTTTTTTTCATTTGATTCACTCCTATAACTTGATACTCGATCTAATTCAAACTATTCTGACCGCCGTTGTCAAACAGCCGGTCCACCTTGGCTTTTAGCAAGTGAAGCTCTTCGTTGCGAAGATCGCAGTAGACGTCCATTATATAGTCCGCCATCTCTCGGCTGAGCTCCACGCTTTTGTAGTCGGCAAAGTCCGCGATGCTGAGCTGCGGCAAGCCGTGCTGACGCGAACCGAAAAAGTCGCCGGGTCCGCGAAGTCTTAAGTCAGCCTCTGCTATCTGAAATCCGTCATTGGTAGAGCATAAGATCTCCAAACGCTCACGCGTCGTTTGACTTTGGTTATCACTGATGAGCACGCAGTAAGACTGCGCCTCTCCCCTGCCGACGCGTCCGCGCAGCTGATGGAGCTGCGAAAGTCCGAAGCGCTCGGCATTTTCTATAACGATGACCGAGGCGTTGGGAACATCGACCCCGACCTCGATAACGGTGGTAGCCACGATAATACTCAGCTCGTTATGCGCGAACCGGGTCATGACGTCTTCCTTTTCGTCCGATTTCATCTGTCCGTGCACCAATCCGACGGGTATATCGGAAAACTCACGGAGCATCAGCTCGGCGGCGTATTCCTCAGCGGAGGCGACGTTTTCGAGCTCGCCCTCCTCAACCAGAGGACAAACTATATACGCCTGCCGCCCTGCGGCGACCTCGCTGCGGATAAAGCCGTATATCCTGCCGCGCTGTGTGCTGTTCATCAGCACTGTTTTTACGGGCTTGCGCGACGGCGGCAGCTGATCTATAACGGAGATATCCAAATCTCCGAATATCATCAGCCCCAGAGTGCGCGGAATCGGAGTTGCGCTCATAACGAGCAGGTGGGGATTTTTGCCTTTGCTCAACAGCTTTGTTCGCTGCGCCACGCCAAAGCGATGCTGCTCATCGGTGACGGCAAGTCCCAAGCAGTTGAAATCGGTTTTATCGGTGATCAGCGCGTGGGTACCGACAACCAAATTGGCGGTGCCGTCGGCGATCTGCTCTCGCGTCTGCCGTTTTTCTTTATCCTTCAACGCGCCCGTCAAAAGCACGACGTTCACATCAGTACCGTCAAAAAAGGCGCGAAAGGTTTCATAATGCTGTCTGGCTAATATCTCGGTAGGCGCCATAAACGCCGCCTGATAGCCGTTTTTGATAACCGTATAGCACACGGAGGCAGCAACGGCGGTTTTACCGGAGCCGACGTCACCCTGTACCAAACGGTTCATAGGCGCGCTGTTTTCCATGATATCCGCAACGCAGTCCGTAACGGCTCGCCTCTGCGCGTCCGTCATGGTAAAGGGAAGCAAGCTTTCAAATTCTTTTGAAGCGTCCCGTGTCACCATAACGCCGCTTATCCCGCGCCCGTGAGTGCGCAGATCACGCATTCCTAAATTAAGCGTGAGCAGTTCCTCGCATACCAGCCGTTTACGCGCGTTCTCCAGATCCCGGCGTGTTGCCGGAAAGTGAACGTCAGTCAACGCCTGTCGCAGCCCTATAATGTCAAAGTGACTGAGCACCTGCTGCGGAATGGGGTCGTTTATCTGCCCGGGAAGCAGGTCTAACGCCTGCTGTACACATCCGCGGATAACGGTTGAGGGAAGCCCTGCCGTTTGGCGGTAGATGGGATGGATCCCTCCTCCGCCGGATGTGACGGCAAACTGCGGCGACACCATTTGTATTCCGTAGGAATCAACAGTTATTTTTCCAAAAAAGAAATATTCTTCCCCTTGACGCAGCATGGCGCTTATATAACGGTTATTAAAGAAAACAACCTGCATCAAGCCGGTGTTGTCATACACGGTGGTTTTGCTGAGCAGGCGGTTGCCGGACAGTCGCGTGTCCGAAACCGGTCTGCCTACTACAGCTTTGACGCAGTACAGACCGCCGTGCTCCAAATCTTCAATTTTATTTATTACGGTCCAGTCCTCATAAGTGCGCGGATAAAAGGTGATAAGCTCACCCACAGACCGCACGCCTAATTTTGCAAAAAGCTGGGCGCGTTTTTCCCCAACGCCGCGCAAAGCGGTGACGGGAGTTTTGTATAAACTCGGCATCGTAAATGTAACAATCACAAAACGGTCGGCGGGTAGCCATGACTATCCGCCAACCGCTGACAAACGATAACGTATTATCCTGCTTATTCTACGCTTAGAATAAAGTAATAAATCGGCTGGTCGCCCTTAACAAGCGAGATATCGGTGCGTGAGCCGAACCTGTTATCGAGCTCCTCATACGCCTTCTGCGCATCTTCCTCAGACACATCCTCGCCGTAGATCAGAGTGATAAACGCGGTATCGCGTTTTACCATGTTCTTTGCGAGCTTTACAAGCGCCTTAACGGGGTTCTTCTCGGTGATGGTGAGTTTTCCGTTTTCAAGCGCGATGATATCGCCTTCGTGGATCTTCTTGCCGGCGAACTCGCTGTTGCGTGCCGCAAAGGTAACCAAGCCTGTGCCGACCTTATGAGCAGCATCCATCATCAGCTGAGCATTGCTATCGGCGGAGATCTCGGGGTCAAAGTTGAGCAGCGCGGTCATACCCTGCGGAATAGTGCGGGTAGGAACGATAGTAACGACACGGTCGGTGACCATGGGTACAGTCTGCTCTGCAGCCAAAATGATATTTTTATTATTGGGAAGCACCAGTACATGCTTTGCAGGAGTAGCCAAAACAGCCTCATAGATGTCGTCGGTGCTGGGGTTCATGCTCTGACCGCCCGACACAACGTTGGTGCAGCCAAGATCCATAAACAGGTTCTTCATGCCCTCGCCTGCGGCAACCGCTACAAAACCGAAATCCTCGGTGGGCTCGGCAGGAGTAAAGCTTTCCTTTGCGGGCTTCTTGGATTTTTTGCCGGCAGCCTTGGCGTTTTTATGCTGCTCCTTCATGTTCTCGACCTTAACGGTGATCAGCTGGCCAAACTCCATGCCCTTTGACAAAGCGTTGCCGGGCACCTCGGTATGAACGTGAACCTTGATGATCTCATCATCGTTGACTACAACAACGCAGTCGCCGATGGTTTTAAGGAAATCGCGCAGCTCTTCGGGATCTGTGGTGATCTCGGGATCTCTGCCTACGATAAACTCGGTGCAGTATGTAAATTCAATATCGTCGTCAAACTCGGCAGCAGCGCTCTCAAAGGTCTCCATGGTGGGTTCGTTGGTTTCGTCGTACTCCACCATAACGCCGTCCTTGATATAGCTTAACATACCCTCAAAAATCGAGCACAAGCCTTTTCCGCCTGCGTCAACTACGCCCGCCTTTTTCAAAACGGGGAGCAGCTCGGGGGTGATGGAGAGCGCGTCGTTGGCGGCGTCAACAATAGTCTGCCACACATGCACTGCGGAGGTGTCCTGCTTTGCGGCTTCCACGCCTGCCTCATACGCCATACGAGCTACGGTGAGAATCGTTCCCTCTGTGGGCTTCATGACCGCCTTATAAGCAGCCTCAACGCCGATACCCAGAGCCGCGGCAATGTTTTTTCCGTTGACTTCTTCCATGTCCTTAAGTCCCTGCGCAAAGCCGCGGAACAGAATGGAGGTGATAACGCCCGAGTTGCCGCGGGCGCCGCGCAGCATTGAGGAAGCCGTGATGTTGGCGACCTCTCCCGCGTTTGTGCCGTCGTAATCATCAAGCGCCTTGGCAGCCGCCATGATCGTCATAGACATGTTGGTGCCGGTGTCGCCGTCGGGTACAGGGAAAATATTGAGGTCATTGATGTGATTCTTCTGTACGCTGATATTATGCGCGCCGGAAATCACTGCCTGCTTCAAAATCTCTCCGTTAATCATAAATTGCACATCCTTTTTATGTACTGAATGTTTTTGACATAATTTCATACAGTACCATTATACAGTTATCCGCCAAATTTTTCAATAGCTATTTGCTAATTAATTGGTAAAAAAATGGCTACTCAATCCGCATACTTTCAGCACTTTTGCAAAGTCCGCTGTTGTCATCTATATCAAACAGTACCGCTTCCAGCTTACAATCACCGCTTGCCAAATCAAATCGTTTGGGCATTTTTGTTTTGAATTTTTCGATTATTATATCTGTTTGGACTCCCAAAACAGAGTGGATCACGCCGGTCATGCCAACGTCGGTGATGTAGCCCGTACCGTTTGGCAGCACCTGAGCATCGGAGGTCTGCACATGAGTATGCGTACCAAAGACCGCCGACACCCTGCCGTCGAGGTAATAGCCGAGGGCGCGTTTTTCGCTGGTGGTTTCGGCATGGAAGTCAATCAAAATAATTTTGCCTTCAGCCTGCTTCAAAAGCCTGTCGGCTGTCTCAAACGGACAGGCGAGCCCGCTTTCCATAAACATATTGCCCATAAGGTTTATAACGGTGACGATTCGTCTGCCGGTATCTATATTGATAATGCCGCTGCCGGGAGTGGTTGAGTCGGGAAAGTTCGCAGGCCGGGCAACAAACGGGTTTTCGTCCAAAAACGGAAACACCTCTTTACGGCGAAAGGCATGATTGCCAAGTGTGATAGCGCTGACCCCGCTGTCAAACAGATAATTTGCTGAAACCGGTGTCAGACCGTTACCGTCTGCGGAGTTCTCGCCGTTACAGATTACGAGATCGATCCCTTTGATTTTTTTCAGCGCAGGCAGCTTTGACCTGAGATAACGGCAGCCCACGCTGCCTACTACGTCGCCGATACACAGTATCCTCATAACTGAACCCGTCCTTTATTTCTATAATATGCTCTATACATTCTACTCTTTCTCGACGTTGAAATCAACCGTTTGCGCAATATTTTCATTAAATGTATAGCTTGATATACAGCGGTAACCGTTTTGCACGGGAGTAACGGTGATTTGTTTTTTTACGATTTTGCTTCCGCCTTTTTCAAACACCTCATAAAGCGCAAAGGCGTTTTGCGCGGCTTCGGCTGCTTTGTCGCGGCTTAGCTTTACCTGCTCACCGTATAGCTCGTGCGCAGTTTCCGTTTGTAAACCCACCGGCAACGGCACGCTGTTGAGCAAAAGCCCCTGCCTGTTTTCCGTAAACGCGGTATAGCGGTACTGCGTAGGTACAAACGATACCGGTAAGCTGCCGTGCAAAAAATACAGTCGGCGGCGCTCTGATTTATTTTCCGTCAAAGAATAATAATCTAATTTGTTCGCTATGAATAATTCTTTATCAGAATAAACATCCGCAAATACATCAGCGTCGCTGCATACATAGCTTATGGTATTCTGCTCGGTCAGACGCACGCCGCTGACCAGCAGATCGCCCTTACGCACGCCGCTTCCGCGCAGAGTCTTTGCCGTACCGCGCCTGACGCGAAGCTTTGTTATAACGCCGTCGCACGCCGCCTTTATGTTGCGCGGCTGACTGTTTGTACTGACCGGCGGCTTTTGCGCCTTCTCCCTTACCTCAACCAAGGCGCGGCTGCCTTTTAGGTTAACGCTCATCCAGCCGAGCTCCTCGACCTGTAATAAGGTTTGACGCTTGATTTTATCAACGTCCAAAAAGCCCTTACAGCATCCGACATACAATCCGTTTTGCTGCAGCACAACGCGCAGCTGCGCGTCGCTGACGGATGACTGACCGCTGAACTCCACCGTCCAAACAAACTGTGACAAAAACAGCAGCAACGCGAGCCCAAGCGCCGCTCCCACCGCCAGTCCCTTACGCTTTCGGTACCGAGCGGCAATAAAGGGAAGTCCGCGGCGCTCGGTGATATGCAGATGAATACGGCATTTGCGCGCTGTGGGACGGATAGCGCGGTAATCGCTCAGCCGCAGCTTACCGCAAACTCCGTTTGGCGTTGGGTACGCGTCCCACAAGCGGATCCCACGTCGCACAGTCAGGTTTAGGAACCGCTCGGGACATTTACTGACGCCTTCAAACTCTACATATCCTCTTAACCATCGCAATACATTGTTAAGCATTTTTCACCTCAGCACAAGAATTCCACTTTTGAAATAAATCCCCCTATCTCAACGCAGGAGCCTGAAATGCACCTAACGCGCAGACCCCTGCCGCAAAACGAAAGGATCATGCGGTTAGTGTTTATTTTTACACAGTTATCTTCATAATGCAAAATACCGGCGGAGCCTTCCACCGTGACGCATCGGTTGCCTGTCATTTCAATCAGCGGCGCGGTTCCCATGTCCAAGTGCATATGTCTGTTACCGTTCAAGCGCCTCACCTCAAATCTGTTTTTCGTTCTATTCTATGCAAATGCCGTCATATATATTATCGGTGATACCATGGTTTTAGCACTGAAAAAACAAAGCCGCGCTGTTGCCGGACTGCTGATTGCGGCTTCCGCGGCAATAATGACGGTATATGCGCATGAAAGCAGGAGCGGCGCGGTTCAGGGGATAACAATGTGTTTGCAAACTCTCGTACCGTCGCTTTTTCCGTTTATGGCGGTAACACAGCTGTTGGTAAGGAGCGGAGTTTGCAGCAGGGCAAGCCGCTTTTTAAATCGTCCGACACGTGCGTTGTTCGGCATAAGCGGCAGCTTTGCGCCCGTTTTTTTACTGTGCATGATAGGCGGATACCCTGTAGGCGCGGCAGGAATACGCGAGCTTTATTCTAAAAAAGAATTAAGTTTAGAAGAGGCACGCCGTGCGACTCTGTTTGCGGTAGGTGCAGGACCCGGTTTTTTGCTCAGCTTTACCGGAGTAAGCGTTTACGGAAATTGGCACGTCGGCTTTGTGTTGCTGATAGCGCAGACAACATCAGCAGTTGCGTTAGGGATCATGACACGGATTTTTTGCGGCACAGCAGAGAGCAGTAATACCGTAAACAAAAACGCGCCCTCTCCCCCGTTCGGTGCGGCGTTAACCGAATCGGTATACGGCGCGACAAGGGCTATGGCTGTCATGGCAGGCTTTGTGGTTTTGTTTTCAGCCGTTCAAAGTATTTTGAACGGGCTTATCCATTGGCAGGCACTAAAAACCACGTTAACGCTGACGCTCGAGGTATGCGGCGCGGTAACCGTCCTGGCGCGTGAGCATCCTGTTGAAATGACGGCGTTTGCGGTAGGCTTCGGCGGAATTTGCGTTCACTGCCAAATCCTTGCCGTTTTAGGCGACATAGGTGTGAGTAAAGTTTTATTTTTCCTTTATAGAATTTTTCAGGGTATACTGACCGCTTTATTTACTCATCTGTTGCTGCGTTTTACTCCGCTGTGCGCTCCCGTATTCTCCACAGCCGTACCCCAAAACGCCACACCGTACAACGGCAGCATACTTTCCGGCATTATGCTTGTAGCGGTGTCGGTAGCGTTTTTGTTTTCATGCCGTAAAACATCACAGTTTAAGTAATTAGGAGGCTCAATTATGTGCGGAATCGCAGGATGGATAGAAAAGGATTGTAAAATGATCAACCGGATCAATACTCTTAATAGTATATCCCGTACTCTGGAGCGCAGAGGTCCTGATGAAAACGGGATTTATGTAAACGGCGACACAGCGCTCATCCACCGGCGGCTGACGGTTATTGACCGTGAAAACGGCAAACAGCCTATGGCGGTCAGCCACGGCGGCAAGACCTACGTATTGGTATACAACGGCGAGCTGTACAATGCTCCCGAGCTGCGCGGCGATCTAAAGGCAAAGGGTTTTCATTTTCGCGGTCACAGCGACACCGAGGTGGTGCTCAAAGCCTGTATTGCCTACGGAGATAAAGCTCCTGAAAAGCTAAACGGTATTTTTGCCTTTGCGCTGTTTGACGTAAATGAACACCGCCTGATGCTGTGCCGCGACCGAATAGGCGTAAAACCTCTGTTCTACAGTGAGTACAGCGGCGGCTTGGTGTTCGGCTCGGAGATCAAAGCGCTGCTTGCAAGCGGAGTTGTAAAACCGCAGATCGACGAGCAAGGGCTTAACGAGATCTTCTTTTTAGGTCCCGCTCGCACTCCGTCCTGCGGAGTGTTCAAGGATGTGTTTGAGCTGGATCCGGGCGAGTATGCCGTATATGAAAACGGCAAGCTTCGCCGGCACACCTACTTTACATTGGAAGCGCACGAGCACGCCGACAACGAACAGCAGACCATAGAAAAAACGCGGTTTTTGCTAAAAGACGCTATTGAGCGTCAATTGGTGAGCGACGTACCTCTTTGCTTCTTTTTGTCCGGCGGACTGGACAGCAGCATAATAGTGCAAACGGCGGCGACCTATAACCGCGAGCACAAGCTCGGACGGATACACACCTTCTCGGTGGAATACCGCGACAACCGGCGATACTTTAAGAAGAGCGCCTTTCAGCCAAACGCCGACTACGAATACATCCACCTTATGACAAAGCATGCCGGCGTAAACCACAGTGAGATCATACTCGACAACGCCCTGCTCGCAGACGCGCTGTACGACAGCGTGGAGGCACGTGACCTGCCGGGATATGTGGATGTGGACGCGTCGCTTTTGCTGTTCTGCAAAGAACTTAAACGCGACTACACCGTGGCGTTGTCCGGCGAGTGTGCCGACGAGCTGTTCGGAGGCTACCCTTGGTACCACAACCGCGATATTCTGTTTGACGACTGCTTTCCGTGGTCGCGCACTCAGGAGGTGCGGCGCGGCATATTAAAGCGCGGAGCACTTCCCAACGGTGAAATGTATGTGCGCCAGCGTTATCTTGACACGGTAAACCAAACGCCTGTTTTAAACAGCGAAAGTCCCGAAGAAAAGCGTATGCGGCAGATGTTCGCGCTCAATTTCTATTGGTTTATGCAATGTCTTTTGGAGCGTAAGGACCGCTGCTCAATGTACAGCGGCTTTGAGGTGCGCGTTCCGTTTTGCGACTACCGTTTGGTGGACTACGCGTTCAACATGCCGTGGCATCTAAAGGCATGGGGCGGCAGAGAAAAGGGCATTGTTCGCAAGGCGTTTGAGGATGTGCTGCCAAAGGACATTGCGTGGCGAAAAAAGAGCCCTTATCCAAAGACTCACAATCCGCAGTACTTTGACACCTGCGCCGAAAGGGTGCGCGAAATTCTCAAAAAGAAAAATACATTCACCGAGCTGCTCGACAGCAACGCGATAGAACGTATTATCACTCAGCCCGACAGCATAAAAACACCGTGGTACGGTCAGCTGATGCAGGCGCCGCAGATTTTGGCTTACATTATTCAACTTGATTACTGGTTTGAAAAATATAAGGTTGAAATTATATGACCTCTGTGGTATGATAAGGGTATGACCAGAAAGAATTATGAACGTACCGTTACGTTTTTTTCCGACAACAAAACTGCATATAATATTTTGTATTTCATCTACAAGATCCTGCCGGCTTTTTTGTTTTTGGCGTACCCTGCCCTGCTTCTCTACAAATTCTTTATGCAGGAGCAAAGCCTGCTGCTGCTGATTTTTATACCGCTCGGCGTGTTGATTTTTGTCAGCGTACTGCGTATCGTTATAGATGAAAAGCGACCGTATGAGGTGTATGGCATGGATTCGGTGTTCCACAAAAAAACCAAGGGCAAAAGCATGCCCAGCCGCCACACCGCATGCGCGTTTATAATTGCCATGGCACTGCTGAGCCTTAACGTTCCGGTGGGCATATTTGCGCTTGCTATTGCAACGCTTATCACCGCGTCACGCGTACTTGCAGGAGCTCACTTTATCCGCGATGTGCTTGCCGCCATTGCGATCAGCGTTTTGTCCGGTATTTTGATCATTGCATTCTGATACAAAGCACAAAAAGCCGTTTTCCGGAGCTCGGAAAACGGCTTTTAATACGTATAAAATATACGCTTAAAGGACTTCAGTCATATGCAGCAGCATTCTGTTCATGGTTGTTGTGCTTTTCTTTGCGTCAAAACGGTAGTCCAATCCAAACGATACAACGTATTGAATATCGTTGATGATCGCTTTACCTTGATATGACACATTGATAACGGTTTGACCGGAATCGGCATTGATGGTAAGTTCCTTCGGACGTCCCAACTTTTTCACTACGTCCTGATATGATGATTTACTGCTGATTTTGCTGTCATACAGGAAATCGGACGGGTTGGGATAGGTCTCTTCGCCGAAAGCCAGTGAAACGTTCTCGATGACACAGTCAGCGGCGGGACGAGTCTTATTATCAAGGTTGATATACTCAAATGAAGCCATTTTGCCGTTCAGCGTAAAATCATCCGCGTATTCATAGTTAGCATCGGCGCGCGTACCTAATTCATCGGGCATCGGCTCATTTACACATTTCCATCCGTTGTCGAGCAGCTTTTGCACAGTGGTGGATATCAGCTTGACATTGGTCTTGCCCTCCAGTTGTATTTCGGTGGGCAGTTGATTGATGTAGTTGTCCTTGGATGTATAGGCAGCGCTCTGAACGTTTTCGGAGTCAAGGCTCATCTTCTTGTCGGCAAACTCCGACGCGGGGGTGACCTTTTCGATCATATCCATTGCCGCCTTCAATTCGGATCTTGCCGCAACGGTAGGTCTCGTGCCGTCCTTTACCGTCTTGCCCTTACCGCAGGCGGTCAGGCTTACTGCCATTGTCAACGCCAAAACAGAAGCTGCGATTTTGCAGATTCTTTTCATAACAAACTGCTCCTTTACGGTTTTTCTATTATTATAGCAGATTCATTGAAAAAAACAAGTGATAAAAAGGACTCGACCGTTAAGCCGAGTCCTTTGGATTATTTAATCGGAGAATCTTCTTTCAGCTCGCTGGTGCAGTGGGGGCAACGTGTAGCTTTGATGTCGATTTCGCTGCAGCAGTAGGGACATACCTTTGTTGTAGCTTCCTCTTCCTCTTCTTCCTTCTTCTTGCCCAAGGACATTACCTTGTTGATGCCCTTTACCATAAGGAAGATGATAAGAGCAATGATCAGGAAGTTGATGATGGCAGTAATGAACTTGCCGTAGTTGAGGGTAACGCCCATAAACTCAGCCTTGAGCGAGTCGAAGTTCGCGCCGCCGAACATACCGAGGATCGGAGAAATGATGTCTTCGGTCAGCGAGGTGACGATCGCGGTGAACGCGCCGCCGATGATAACGCCGACAGCCATGTCCATAACGTTGCCGCGCATGATGAATTCTTTGAATTCAGCTGCAAATTTTTTCATGATGTTTTATTTCCTTTCTTTTCTATAATTAAGATCGATCACACGATCTTTGGTACGTTGAAAATTAAAGAGTTGCCTTGTGGAAGGTCTTTTTGCCCTTCTTTACAACGACATAACCCTTGTCGAACGCCGCCTTGTCGATCTTGGTCTGCACGTCGGTGACCTTTTCGTCGTCAACCGAAATACCGCCCTGCTGGATCAAACGTCTGCCCTCTTTGTTGGAGGGGATCAGCTTGCACTTGGAGAGCAGCTCCAAGATCATGATGCCGCCGTCGGTAAAGTCATCGTCGGAAAGCACGGTAGAGGGCATGTTGTCAGTGTCGGTCTTGCTGCCGAACAGCGCTCTTGCCGCCTCCTGAGCCTTGTCCGCTTCATCTGCGCCGTGGATCATCTTTGTCAGCTCGTAAGCCAATATCTCCTTAGCCTTATTGATCTCGCTGCCTTCAAGCTGAGCGAGCTTTTCGATCTCGTCAAGCGGCAGGAAGGTAAGCATCTTGAGGCATTTAACGACATCCGCGTCGTCAACATTGCGCCAGTACTGGTAGAAGTCGTAGGGGCTGGTCTTTTCAGCCGAGAGCCATACAGCACCTGACTGGGTCTTGCCCATCTTTTTGCCCTCGGAGTTGAGCAGCAGATTGATAGTCATGGCGTAAGCGTCCTTGCCCAATTTACGGCGGATAAGCTCGGTGCCGCCCAGCATATTGCTCCACTGATCGTCGCCGCCGAACTGCATATTGCAGCCGTAGCGCTGATAGAGAGCGTAGAAGTCGTAGGACTGCATGATCATATAGTTGAATTCCAAAAAGCTGAGTCCGCGCTCCATGCGCTGCTTGTAGCATTCCGCAGTCAACATTCTGTTGACCGAGAAGCACGCGCCTACCTCGCGGAGCAGCTCCACGTAATTTAAGTCGAGAAGCCAGTCGGCGTTATTGACCAGCATAGCCTTATCATCTGAAAAGTCAATAAACTTGCTCATCTGCTTTTTAAAGCAATCTACATTATGCTGAATGGTCTCGGTCGTCATCATCTGACGCATATCGGTACGACCGGAGGGGTCGCCGATCATTGCGGTACCGCCGCCGATAAGGGCGATGGGTTTATTGCCTGCCATCTGCAAACGCTTCATCAGGCAGAGCGCCATAAAGTGACCGACGTGCAGGCTGTCTGCCGTGGGATCAAAGCCGATATAAAACACAGCCTTACCGCTGTTCACCAATTCTCTGATTTCCTGTTCGTCTGTTACCTGTGCAATCAGGCCTCTTGCAACGAGTTCTTCATAAACTCCCATTGATCTGTTCCTTTCACATGTAAATACGGTTCATTTGCAACCGCCTTTTTATTATATATTTTTTTGGATAAAACGTCAAGTTTTTTGTCGGTTTTTGTATGATATTTTACTTTCTTCTGTATCTCGCGTATTTATCGCGCTTCTTGCCCTTACCCTGAGGCTTTGGACGCTGAGAAGGCAGAGGCGTGACCAAACAGTTTTTTCCGCTGCCGATCAAATCTGTTCTGCCTGCCTTGCGCAGCGCCTTTATTACGAGCTGCTTGTTTTCCGGAATGAAGTATTGCAGCAGCGCGCGCTGCATAGCCTTTTCTTCCTCGGAGCGCGGGATATAAACCTCCTGCATGGTATACGGGTCGAGCCCCGTATAAAACATGGCTGTTGAAATAGTTCCGGGCGTGGGGTAAAAATCCTGCGCCTGCTTTGGGTGGATGCCGTTCTTTTTACAGAACACCGCAAGCTCCACCGCGTCCTTAAGTCGGCATCCCGGGTGTGAGCTCATAAGATACGGCACCACGTACTGGTCTTTGTTCGCCTTTCCTGTGAGTGCGTAGAATTTATCACAAAAGCGCTTGTAGCTGTCGATATGCGGCTTTCCCATCTTATCGAGCACCGCCGCCGAGCAATGCTCGGGAGCAACCCGGAGCTGACCGCTGATGTGATAGCGCACCAGCTCAGAAAGGAACTCGTCGTCCTCGTTTTCCATAAGATAATCAAAGCGTATGCCGCTGCGTATAAACACCTTTTTTATGCCGTCAAGCTGCCTCAGCTTGCGCAGGATGTCCAGATACTCTGTGTGCGACACCTGCATATTCGGACACGGCTTAGGAGCCAAGCAGTGCTTGCCCTTGCACAAGCCAAGCTTTTTCTGTTTTTCACAGGAGGGCAAACGGAAGTTGGCTGTCGGGCCGCCCACGTCGCTTATTATCCCCTTAAAGCGGGGATCGTCGAGAAAGCCTTTAGCCTCGTTTATGATGCTCTCCTCACTGCGCACCGTCACGGCTCTGCCCTGGTGGAACGCAAGCGAACAGAAGTTACATCCGCCAAAGCATCCGCGGTTATGGGTGATCGAGAACATAACCTCATTCACTCCGGGAACTCCTCCCAACGGTTCATAGCAGGACGGATAACCGCGCATATATGGCAGCGCATAGACCCAATCAAGCTGCTCGGTATTGAGCGGCTGCATGGGCGGATTCTGTATGAGTAAGTAATTGCCGTGCCGCTGCACCATTGTTCTGCCGCGCACAGCGTCAGCCTCGTCAAGCTCCTTGCGCGCGGCAACCGCGTAATCGCGCTTGTTTTCCTTTACGCGCTCATAGCTTGGCAGGTCAACTGCGCTTTTTGGCACATAGTCCTGAGTTTTTATCTTGTAGCAGATTCCGCGGATATCCTGAAGCGCTTCCACCGGGTACCCTTGCGCCAAACGGTTGGCGATCTCAACTGTTTGCAGCTCACCCATGCCGTAAACCAAAATATCAGCCCTGCTGTCAAACAACACGGAAGGCATCACGCTGTTGTTCCAGTAATCGTAGTGAGCAAAGCGGCGCAGCGACGCCTCCAATCCGCCGATGATTACCGGTGAATCCGGATACAGTCTTTTTATGATATTACAGTAGACCGTAACTGCGCGGTCGGGTCGTTTTCCGGTTTTACCGCCTGCGGTATAGGCGTCGTCATGCCTTCTGCGCTTGGCGACCGTATAATGCGCCACCATGCTGTCGATATTGCCGGCAGACACCATGAACCCCAAACGCGGCTTGCCAAACTGCGTAAAATCGCGGTCGTTCTTCCAATTCGGCTGAGCCAAAAATGCTACGCGGAAGCCGCAGTCCTCGAGCACGCGCGTGATGATCGCAGCGCCGAAGGACGGATGATCCACATAGCTGTCGCCGCAGACATAGACAAAATCAACTTCATCCCAGCCGCACTGCTTTACCTCAGCTGCATTCATTGGTAGAAACGGCATAACGCACCTCCTTCAATTAAAAGAATCGGGAGGCACGCAGCCTCCCGCTGTTATTCCTCGCGGTTTTGGAGCACATTGCGGCGCTCCAGCCACTCGTTATAGGTCATCAGCACATCGCGGGGCTTGGAGCCTTGGTGCGGT
>CAMHCD010000002.1 GCA_946183545.1 uncultured Clostridia bacterium | reverse complement strand
CGGAGAGCTGCTTTGCAAGCTTGCCGATAGTAGTTGTTTTTCCGACGCCGTTAACGCCGATCACCAAAACAATGGACGGAGTAGTGGAAATATCCAGCTCTTCCCCACCTGACAGCATCTCGGTAATGATCTCCTCCAACATGCCGTTGATCGCTGTCGGATCGGTAACGCCTTCCTTTTTGACTCTTTGGCGCAGCTCGCCGCAGATTTTTTCCGCGGTGGGAACACCTACGTCACCCATTACCAAAAGCTCCTCCAGCTCTTCAAAAAGCTCCTCGTCGATTTTGGTAAACGATTTGAGCATGGAGTCGATTTGACCCATGACCGCGTTTCTTGTTTTCTTTAAGCCTTCTTTAATTTTACTGAATAAACCCATAGTAACAATCCTTTATTTGATATTTAGCTTTTCGGCAACCTCGCTCGCGCGCAGCTCCAAAAGCTTGGAAACGCCCTCGTCCTGCATAGTAACGCCGTATAATACATCCGCCTCTTCCATTGTACCGCGTCGGTGTGTTATAAGAATAAATTGTGTTTTGGCGGTCATGCGGCGCAAATATCCCGCAAAACGATATACGTTAACGTCGTCGAGCGCTGCCTCGATCTCATCCATGACACAGAACGGTGCGGGTCTTACCTTCATAATGGCAAAATACAGCGCGATAGCGACCAAAGCCTTTTCACCGCCAGAAAGTGCGTCCAGATTGACAACGATTTTACCCGGCGGATGCACAAGGATATCTATTCCGCTCGTAAGAAGGTTCTCCGGATCGGAAAGCGACAGCGACGCTGTACCTCCGCCGAAAAGCTCCTTGAACGTAAAGGTAAAGTTTTTGTTGATTTCCTCAAAGCTTTCGGCAAACACTTCCTTCATCTGTTTGGTAAGTGATTGGATAAGTTTTTCGATCTCAGCCTTGGATTTTTCAACGTCGCCCACCTGCACGCTCATAAATTCATAGCGTTCCGAAACTTCCTTGTATTCTTCGATAGCGCTGACGTTTACATTGCCCAAAGCACGTATTTTTTGCTTGAGCTCTGTCAAACGCTTTTGCGCCTTGGCATTATCCTCAATTTTGATAGCGATTTGTTCCGCTTCACGTTTGGTAAGCTCATACTCATCCCATAGCTTGGAGATGATAGTGTCGTATTCTTTTTGTATATTGATTTTTCGCTCTTCCAATCGCGCAAGCTCTCTGCCCGAAGCCTCACGCTCGTTTGCCTTGTCGCGTTCAACGGTTCTGATTTCTACGCTGCGTTTTTCAAAAGAATTACGCTGTTCGTTGAGTGTAGCGGTGCGCTGATCAAGCGATCCAATTGTTTTATTAAGTGTTTCGATCTGACTCTTTGTATCGTCGATCTGAGTTTTTATTTCTATAATAGAATTATTTATCGTGGTGATTTGACCGAGAAGCTCCGCTTTATGCGCATTTGCGTCATTACCGGAATTCTTAGCAAATACGATTTCAGCATTCAGCGCGTCAATATCCTTTTGCGACTTAACTATCTCCAGCCGGATATTCTGTAGCGTGATACTGAATTCTTCTCGCTTCTTGGCGAGCTGCGCTCTGTTGCCGGTAACGGCATTGACGGTTTGTTCAGCCTTGGCGATCTTTTGGTTTAAACCGGCAAGCTGTTCTCTTGCCTGATTCCGGCTTTGCTGTAGACTTTCGATGCGGCTGATAGATTCCTCGATCTCAGATTGTGCGTCATTTATTTGTGACTGCGTGTTTTCGAGTTCGGAATCGCACGCCTTGAGCTCAGCCGTCATCCTTACAAGCTCCTGCTGACGGTTTGACTTGTCGGCTCCTGCTCCAAGCAGCGACGCCTCGATGGCGGCACATTCGCGGTTTAGATCTTCATATAGCTTTTCTTGTGTGTTTGCTTTTTGTTGCAGCTTTTCAGACTGCGATTTAAGATTTTTTATTTCGGAAGCACGGCTCAGTACACCGGTGCTTTTGGCAAGAGAACCGCCTGTAAGCGAACCACCGGCATTGACTACCTGACCGTCCAGCGTCACAACCTTGAAGCGGTAAGAATAACGCTTTGCTATAGCCGCGGCGCTGTTCAGATCCTCTGCTACAACTATCCTGCCCAGAAGCGAGCGCAAAATATTGCTGAATTTATCATCACAGCTACACAGTTCGGCGGCTACGCCGATAAAGCCGTAGCATTCATCAAAGCTGTTTTCCTTTAACTCGCGAGGCTTGATCGTGTTGAGCGGAAGGAAGGTCGCGCGTCCGCCGTCGGTAGATTTCAAAAAGCGTATAGCTTGCTTTGCGTCCTCGTCTGTACCCACAACGATGTTCTGCATAGCCGCGCCAAGCGCTATTTCAATAGCCACTGCGTAATCGCCGGGAACGGAGATAACCCTGGACACCGGACCGTAAATACCGTGGAGTCTGCCGTTTGCAGAAGCGTTAACAACAGTCTTTACGCTCTTTGAGAAGCCCTCCATATTTCGTTCCATGTTTTCAAGGAAGTGTATCTTGCGTTCTGTTTCCCTGATATCCAAGCCAAGCTTATCAAATTCCGCCTTTGAAGCATTGCGCTTACTGTCTTTAGAGGAAAGCTTAAGCTGCAATCCGTCGATGGTATTTGACAAAGATGCAATTTCATTCTCTGCCGCCTTAATGTCACTGCGGTACTGCTCGGACATCTGAACCAATTCCGTAAGCTGAGTATGCTTTTCTTCATTGGACTGCTTTAAGGCTTCAATACGCTGTGTAAGCTCGTTGATACTGCTGTCGGATGTCATCTCCAACACTCTTGCGTCGGCTGACTGAGAAGTAAGCACGGAAAGCTCGGCGGTAACATCCTGCAAAGCGTCTCCGCTTTTACCGGATTCAATATTGACCTCGTTGAGCTTTTCGGAAACTCCCGCGTACTCCTTTTGCTTAGAGATGATTTTTGCGTCCAAAACATCGATCGACGCCTGTTTTTCTGCAATACTTTTTTCCAAAGCATCAGCATTTTCATCAGCTTTCGCAATTTCATTTTGAATACGGGTTATGCTTTCGTTATGATGCAGGATGTCGTTTTCCGCTACGGAGATCTGCGCGTTCTTTTCGCTGATTTGAGCTTCTACCGCAGATTTTTCCTCGCGAACCTGCTCCAGCTCAGACGCAAGCTCACCGTTTTTGCGGTAAATATCTTCGGTTTCGGCTGCAATATCCGCAAGAGCCTGCTCGGAAGCTTCATACTGCGCCTTGGCAATGGCGATTTTTTCATCCTGCGTTTTTAGATTATCCTGTGATTTATCCAAAGTCAGCAGCCAGAGGGCTATTTCAAGTCCCTTCTTTTCTTCAGCGTATTCCAAAAACTGCTGAGCTTTTTCACTTTGCTTTTTTAGTGGTCCGACGCGTTCTTCGAGCTCGGTGACGATGTCACGCAGACGAAGCAGATTATCCTCGGTGTTTTTAAGCTTACGTTCAGCGTCGATCTTGCGGTAGCGGTATTTGGATATACCCGCTGCCTCCTCAAAAATCTCTCGTCTGTCTTCACTTTTTGATGATACGATACTGTCGATTTTACCCTGACCGATCATTGAATAACCGTCGCGTCCGAGACCGGTGTCCATAAACAGCTCGTTGATATCCTTTAAACGGACAGCGGCTTTGTTTATAAGGTACTCACTTTCACCGCTGCGGTAATAACGGCGGGTAACGGCGATCTCGTCGCCGTCAAACTCCAAAAAACGGTCTCTGTTGTCGATGTTCAGTGTTACTTCTGCATAACCCGTGCGCTTACGCTTATCGGTACCGTTGAAAACAACGTCTTCCATACGGGAGCATCTAAGGCTTTTAGGGCTTTGTTCACCCAAAACCCAGCGGATAGCATCGCTGATGTTACTTTTACCTGAGCCGTTGGGACCGACTACCGAGGTAATCCCGTTTTCAAACGATAATTTAGTTTTATCGGGAAATGTCTTAAAGCCTTGCACTTCCAGTGATTTTAAACGCATTGCATTACCTCTAACCCATACTTGCTCTTTGAGCTGTCAAACGATATGTGTATGTCATATCCTGATTGCTGTAGTTTGATTATGTTTGATTTTTTCTGTCCCAAAAACTTTGATATTGATTTTGGATTTATAATAACGTTAACTTTTTTATGTGAAAAGCCTTGTGTTTTTTCTATAAAAGAATCATAAAATAATTTATTCTCACAAAGCTCCTTGAATGCCGGATGATAGTTACCGCCAAGACTGTTCTGCTCCAAGCTATCGGAATAATGCAGACCTAAACGGATAAGTTGAATATTCGCATTTTCAAACATCAAAATAAGCTTAGCGCATAAATCGACGCTCGTGTCAAGTGAATAAGGCTTGTACACGCCGCGTTCATATAACTGAGCCAGAGCGGTGTTTTTCATAATAACAGTCGGGTAAACTCGAACCGTATCGGGGCGAAGCTCAATAAACCGACGCGCTGTATATATATCTGTTTCGGGAGTGGCTCCGTACAGACCCGTCATCATCTGCAAGCCCAACGAAAAACCGCTGTTACGGATCAGCCGGGAGGCGTTTATAACGTCATCCTCCGTGTGACCGCGCTCGTTTAATTCCAATACAGAATTATCCATTGACTGAGCTCCCAATTCTATCGACGTTACGCCGTAACTTTTGAGGAGAGATAATATGTTTTTATCAATGTAATCCGGTCTTGTGGAAATACGTATCCCTTTGAATCTGAGCAAAAACGGTTTGGCTGCGTCAAGAAGCGCGATCATGTATTGCCTGTCGATAGCGGTAAAGCTTCCGCCGAAAAAAGCGATCTCATAATACTGAGCCGAATAACCCAAATCGGCAACTGCCTTTTTTAGTGTATCCTCTATCTCCTGCGCTGACGGTTGAGACGAAATACCGGTGATGTTTTTTTGATTACAAAAGCTGCATTGATGAGGGCAGCCGTTATGCGGAATAAAAAAAGCGATATTTCCCTGTTTAATATCCCATCAACTCCAATGCCTCACGGGCCGCCTGCTGCTCTGCTTCCTTTTTACTTTTTCCGCCGCCCTTACCGATGACATTGCTGTTGAGATGAACCTCAACAACAAAATGCTTATTGTGGTCGGGACCGCTCTCGGCTACAAGAACATACTCGAACCTTTCTCCGGGGTTTTGTTGAACGATCTCCTGAAGGGTAGTTTTATAATCCTTATTCTTTTTGGTTTTGGCGGTTTTGATAGCGGGGATAACAAAGTTTAAGATATGCTTTGACGCAGGCTCCATGCCTCCGTCGATATAAATAGCCGCTATCAAAGCCTCAAACGCGTCGGAAAGAATAGAAGGACGTTCCGCTCCGCCGTTGTGACGCTCGCCTTTGCTTAGTATCAAATACTTTCCTAAATTGATGCTCTTTGCAAATTCAAACAGTGAACGCTCACATACAAGCGAAGCTCTAAGCTTGGTGAGCTCGCCTTCGGGAAGCTCGGGACAATGCTTGAAAATATAGTCCGAAACAACGATGGACAGCACAGCGTCGCCCAAAAACTCTAAGCGCTCATTGTATTTGATATGCTGCGCCTTGCGTTCCTTGGCATATGATGAATGTGTTATAGCCTCACGCATCAGCGCTTTATCTTTAAATTGGTAACCGATTATTTTTTCAAGTTCTTCCATTATTACGATCCCTCTGCAGCAAGTGTTGCCGAAATTTCACCGATAGCATTGCCGCTTACATAATTCATGGACAGCTCTACGGCATTCTTAAGGGTGATAGCCTTTGAATCGCCGTGGGCTTTAAATACAGGCTTAGACGAACCGAGAATAGGCGCGCCGCCGTATTTATTGTAATCAAATTTAGCTTTTAATTCCTTGATGTCACTCATTGTCAAAACTGCCGCAAGCTTGCCCTTTGTGCTGTCGGTAAACATATGCTTGATTTTTTTCATAAGAGTAATAGCAACGCCCTCGTATGTTTTTAAAATAAGGTTTCCCGTAAAGCCGTCGCAAACAACCACGTCACAGACACCTTTTGGAATATCGCGACCCTCAACGTTGCCTACAAAATTAAGCTTGCTTTCCCTGAGCATTTTATAGGTCTGTTGGTACAGCACGTTGCCCTTATGCTCCTCTACTCCGACATTAGCCAAACCTACGCGCGGATTTTGAACTTTCATGACCTTTTCCATATATACAGAACCCATCAGCGCGAACTGACAAAGCATTTCGGGACGCGCGTCTACGTTAGCGCCGCCGTCAAGCAGCATAAACATACCGCTTTCTGTAGGAAGAACGGGTGCAAACGCCGTACGCTTGATTCCCTTGATCCTGCCGGCAAGCATTGTTGCGCCTACGCACATCGCGCCGCTGTTGCCGCAGCTTATAAAGGCTTGTCCCCTGCCCTCATTGAGCAGCTTAAAGCCTACTGCCATAGAGCTGTTTTTCTTGTCTTTCCTGATTGCAAGAGGGTCGTCCTCCATTGTGATAACCTGATCGCAATCAACTATCTCGATATTGTCAAGAGAGATATTATTCTCCAGCGCGACCTGACGGATAGTTGCTTCGCTGCCTGTTAAAATGATTTCCGCGCCGAGTTCTTTAACGGATAACGCGCTGCCCTTGATGATTTCAAGCGGAGCGTTGTCACCGCCGAAAGCGTCGATAATAATCTTCATATCATTCACCTAATATAATATTGAGGTCTTGTAATGCGCGTTCGGCATACGCCTTGCCGCGCTCCTTTTTGTCGCGTGGTCTGTTATTAAGCTCCGGTAATACTCCGAAATTGGCTCCCATAGGCTGGAACTTTTTTACGCCGGGATCGGAGATATAACGGGAAAGAGCGCCGATCATTGTTGTTTCGGGCAATACAACCGCAGGCTTACCGAGCAGAGCGTTTACCGCGTTAATACCTGCCATGATTCCCGAAGCAGCGCTTTCCATATAACCTTCTACACCGGTTATTTGTCCGGCGAAAAAGAGCGATTTATTTTCTTTTACAGAAAAATCAGCATTCAGTATCCTTGGAGAACATAAAAACGTGTTGCGGTGCATAACACCGTAGCGCACAAACTCCGCCCTATGAAGCGCGGGTATCATTGAAAAAACGCGTTTTTGTTCGGGGAATTTTAAATTGGTTTGAAATCCGACCAAATTATACATGCTGCCTGCTGTGTTCTCCTTGCGAAGCTGCAGCACAGCCCACGGACGGTGACCTGTTTTGGGATCTGTCAGTCCGACAGGCTTCATAGGTCCGAAGCGAAGAGTGCCCTCTCCCCTTTGCGCCAAAACCTCAACCGGCATACAGCCTTCGTAAACCTTTGGATTGCTTACATCAAAATCATGCAGAGGCGCACGCTCAGCATTAATCAATTCATTATAGAACCGTCCATATTCTTCCTTATTCATCGGACAATTGATATAATCATCCTCGCCGCCGCGCTCATATCGGGACGCGGTAAAAGCGTAGTCCATATCAATGCTTTCTGCCGTCACTATAGGAGCGGCTGCGTCAAAGAATGAGAGCGAGTCGCCGAAAAGGTTCTCGATCTTCTCTGCCAGTGCATCGGAGGTCAGGGGTCCGGTAGCGATCACCGTGATTCCGTCAGTGGGTATGTCAGTGATTTCCTCATGAACGACTGTGATATTCGGATGGTTCTCTATCCCTTCTGTCACCAAACGGGCAAAAACCTCTCTGTCAACCGCCAGCGCACCGCCGGCAGGTACCTGACACTGATCGGCGCACCTCATCAAAAAAGACCCTAAACGCCGCATTTCCTCCTTGAGCAAACCGGCAGCGCTTTCTACACGCATGGCTTTAAGCGAATTGGAACAAACCAGTTCGCCAAATAAATCTGATTTATGAGCAGGGGTTTTCTTTTGAGGCTTCATCTCGTACAGCGTAACATTTACACCGCGGTCGGCAATTTGCATAGCCGCTTCACAACCCGCAAGACCTGCTCCTATTACATTGATTTTCATTTCTTTTCTTCCGATTTCGGCGCGCATGTATAACCGCAGCCCTCTTTTGCACAGTACAGCGTAGGCTTTTTACCCTTCTTTTTATAAAGGATCTCGCCGCACTGAGGACATTTTTCATTAGTCGGCTCGTTCCAGCTTACAAAATCACAGTCGGGATAATTGGAGCAGCCGTAAAAAATGCGCTTGCTTTTCGTATGCTTCACAATAACGTCGCCGCCGCACTTGGGGCACTGCGCGCCGGTTTTCTCTACATATTTTACAATATTCTTGCACTCCGGATATCCGGGGCACGCAATAAACTTGCCGTATCTGCCTACTTTTACGACCATTTTTCTGCCGCATTTATCGCAAACGATATCGGTTTCGTCCTCTTTCAGCTTTAGCTTTACGCCGTCCATTTCGGCTTTAGCTTCCTTTAGAGTGTTTTCAAAGTCGCCGTAAAACTCCCTGAGCAGCTCATTCCACTGAATATCGCCGTTTTCTACACTGTCAAGCTCGTTTTCCATCTGAGCCGTGAATTTTACGTTTACGATCTTCGGGAAACGCTCCTTCATAAGCTTGGTAATGACTTCGCCGAGCTCGGTAGGCACTAAGCTTTTTGCTTCGCGCTTAACGTATTCGCGGCTGGTAAGAGTTGTTATGGTTGCAGCGTATGTTGACGGTCTGCCTATGCCGTACTCCTCCAGTGTTTTAATGAGCGATGCTTCGGTATATCGTGCAGGAGGCTGAGTGAAATGCTGGTTCTTTTTCAGCTCTCTGCATTTTGCCGGCATACCCTTTTCCAAGGGAGGAAGCTGAGATGATTTTTCTTCCGCTTCATCCTTTCCCTCGGTGTAAAGCGTTGTAAATCCCGGGAAGTCAACATAATAACCGGAAGCCTTAAAGATATATCCGTTTGCTTCAATGTCAGCCTGAGTTGTTTTTTGAATACATTCAGCCATCTGCGAAGCAGTAAAGCGGCTCCAAATCAACTTATAAAGCTTATACTGGTCTGAGGTCAAACTGCTTTTGATTTGGTCAGGTTCCAAGCCGGGCATTGAGGGACGAATAGCTTCGTGTCCGTCCTGCGCGTTGCTTCTGGATTTAAAGAAACGCGGTTTTGCCGGAAGATACTGACTGCCGTAGGTTTTCTCTATATACTGGGTTACCTCTTGGATAGCGACATTTGAAATACGCAGCGAGTCGGTACGCATATAAGTGATCAAACCGGTAGCGCCCATACCTTGGATGTCTACGCCTTCATACAGCTCCTGAGCTACGCGCATTGTACGGCGTGACTGAAAGCCGAGCTTTCTCGATGCTTCCTGTTGCAAAGTTGATGTAATAAACGGAGGTGCGGGCGATTTTTTGCGCGTACCGTTCTTAACCTTTGTTATTGTATATGAAGCGTCCTGTAAATCGGCTTCTATCTTATCCGCCTGTTCTTGATTTGTTATTTTTATTTTGCCGTTAGCATCCGCATACAGAGTTGCCGCAAAAGACTTTCGGCTGCCCTTAGGAATGAATTTTGCATCAATAGTCCAGTATTCCTCGGGCTTAAATTTTCTTATTTCATTTTCGCGGTCAACGATAATACGAAGCGCGACCGACTGAACACGTCCTGCCGACAATCCGCGACGGATCTTTTGTGATATAAACGGACTGAGCTTATATCCCACCAGGCGATCCAAAATACGTCTCGCCTGCTGCGCGTTTACCAAATCTGTGTTGATGGCGCGTGGATGCTCCATGCCGTTTTGAACGCCTGTTTTTGTGATCTCGGTAAATTCTACGCGTTTGCAATAATCCTCCGGTAAACCGAGAATATATGCCAAATGCCACGAAATAGCTTCTCCCTCGCGGTCCGGGTCGGTCGCAAGATAGATGCTGTCGCTGTCAGCGGCAAGTGACTTTAGATCCTTAACGAGCTTTTCCTTGCCCTTGATGATATCATACTTTGGGGCAAAGTCATTTTTTATATCAACACTCAGCCGTGCCTTCGGCAGATCGCGAACATGACCCATCGAAGCAACGACCTCATAGTTACTTCCAAGATATTTTTTAATGGTTTTAGCTTTTGCAGGAGACTCTACAATTACTAAGTCTGACATATATTTCCTCCTACTTCAGTGAAAAATTCCTTCCCGGATGCGCCTGTGCCAATCCCTTGATTTCCAAAACGGTCAAAGAACCGAGCACCTTGAAAACCGGGATATTCAAATTCTTTGAAATTGCGTCGATGTGTACAGGCTTATCCGATAAATAATCATATACCTTTTGTTGAACCTCTGTAAGGTCCACGTCCTTTTTGTGGACAGGAACAGTCTTTTGTGGCTCCTTTGGTTCCTCTTCCTGAGGAAAAACAGACGGAGTCGGCTTTATTTCATCTAAATCATTATTGTTTTGCTGCTTCTTTACAGCTCTGCTGCGCTTTACGGGTATTGCCTCAATGTCCGCAAGACAAATGTCGTCAAAGTCAACAGCGCTTCTTTTTATGCTTCGCTTTTCAAACGCAGCCAAAACATCCATAAAATCGGTCACAGGATAGGCAGTGCCTTCTTTGATGCGATCATTGGAGCCCATATTGCGCGGACTGTTATTACCGAGCAGAGCAAAAACCTCTTTGCCCATTTCAAGCGCAAGGTTGGCTGTGATCAAAGACCCGCTCTTTTTACCTGACTCCATTAAGATCAATCCGTCACACAAACCGGCAATTATTCGGTTTCGCGCCGGAAAATGATGTGGGCGCGGCTCGGTGTCGGGCGGATATTCGGAAATGACCGCCCCGTCATTTGTAATAGCCTGACGCATTCTGGCGTTATCGGGCAGATAATTATAGTTGATACCGCAACCGCGGACACAGATAGTAACGCCGTGAGCAGCAAGCGACCCGCGATGCGCAGCGCAATCCACACCAAGCGCACCTCCGCTTACAGTTGCAACATCGCATTTGCCAAACGCATAAGCAAAGCGATACGCATTGGTGGTACCATAAGAAGAAGCCGTTCGCGTTCCGACTATAGCGATAACCAGTCTGTCGTCAAAAATATTTGTTTTGCCCTGCACATACAGTACGGCAGGCGGCGCATAAATGTGCCTTAGCTTATCCGGATAAAAATCGTCGTCTATTGAGATTACCGAATAGCCGTATGAATCGCATTGCTGTAAGATAGGTTTGGAAACATTGATATCCGCACTGTCAAGCTTTTTTAAATCATTGGAGTTGAGCACACCGCTAAGTCTCCACTCCTTTTCGCCTCCTTCATAAAAATCGGCAATATTGGAGTAGAGTCGATACAGCTTTTCTATTTTCGGCTGATTATAACCCAGCGTCTGCGTTAACCAGATCCAATACTTTGCGTTGTCAGAAATCATTTTGTCATTTCCCAAATCAAAACAGAAGCGGCAACTGATGCATTAAGCGATTCTGCTTTACCGTTCATAGGAATTGTAATACTGTGTGTACATGCCTCAATAGTCGACGCAGACAGACCGTTGCCCTCGTTGCCGATAACCACCGCACACGGCGAAGGAAAGCTCAGCGAGGTAACAGGCGTTGCGTTTTTGTCAACAACTGCAGCAAAAGACTCGATCTGCGGATTTGCACGTAGAAAACTCTCGATCGAATCACAGATCAAAAAAGGAATACGGAAAACTGCGCCCATGCTTCCTCTGACAACCTTTGGGCTGTATATATCGCAGCAGTCTCCGGAAAGGATAATACCGTCAATGCCGAACGCCTCAGCGCTGCGCAAAACAGTTCCTAAATTGTTTGGATCCTGCATTTGATCAAGGGCTATCATTTTACCGTTAACTTTTATTGTATCAAACTGACAGCTTTTGTCAAGTGTTTTTACCACACAAAGGAACCCCTGCGGGGTTTGAGTGTCGCTTATATGGGAAAACAGTTCGGGAGTAACCATATATGTTTTGGCACAATATCCGGATAATTTAAGGTATTCCTCATTATTCCTTTGCATTGCAGCTTCGGTAACAAAAAACACCTCTATACTCGCTTTGCTCAGCATCGCATCCATACAGATACGAACGCCTTCCGCAATAAAAAGTCCCTCTTTGCGACGGTGCTTTGCGCTTTTTTTAAGCTTTACAGTATTTTTGATTATCTTATTATCCTTTGCAGTCAAAAGCGTCATAGGGTTCTCCTAAAACAGTAAAAGCGTTTGGGAAACCCAAACGCATTCACAGTAGCAATCACATTAATTAAGCGTTTTTGGCCTGTTCAACAAGAGAAGTGAAAGCGGCAGGATCTGAAATAGCGATCTCAGACAGCATCTTACGGTTAAGTGTGATGCCGGCCTTTTTAATGCCGTTCATGAATGTTGAATAGTTTGTGCCGTTGGCCTTGCATGCAGCAGAAATTCTGGTGATCCAGAGACGACGGAAATCTCTTTTTCTCTGCTTACGACCGATATATGCATAGTTGCCGGACTTCATTACCGCCTGTTTTGCCATTTTAAAGTGCTTGGATTTTGCACCCCAGTAGCCTTTGGCAAGCTTTAATGTCTTTTTCCTTCTTTTGCGAGTCATCATCGCACCTTTTACTCGTGCCATTATATAGTACCTCCGTTATGTTAAAGTTATTGGTGAAGCGATTATTTGTAGGGGATCAAACGCTTCATCTGAGGGGTGTTTGTTACGTCGGCAACAACTGTCTGACGCAGACCTCTTTTGCGCTTTCTTGTTTTCTTGTTCAAGATGTGGCTTTTGTTAGCATGAGCGCGGATAACTTTACCGTTTTTTGAAAGTTTAAATCTTTTTTTAGCACCGCTGTGTGTTTTAATTTTAGGCATTTTTATATCCTCCCTGTTTGATTACTTGTTTGACTTTGGCGCAAGAAACATAAGCATATTACGGCCTTCAAGTTTTGCAGGCTTTTCAATAACAACAGCGTCTCCGCAAGCGTCTGCAAAACGCTTCATTGTATCCAGTCCGATTTCGGGATGACCCATTTCACGTCCTCTAAAGCGAATTGAAACCTTGACCTTGTCGCCGTGTTTAATGAACTTAAGAGCGTTATTAAGCTTAGTATTAAAATCATGCGTGTCGATATTAAGCGAAAGGCGTACTTCCTTTATATCAACGGTATGCTGATTTTTCCTTGCTTCCTTTTCTCTTTTAGCCTGTTCAAAACGGTATTTACCGTAGTCCATGATTTTACATACAGGCGGATTGCTCTGCGGAGCGATTTTAACCAAATCAAGGTTCTTCTGCTCTGCGATATCAAGCGCCTGCTTGGACGACATAATACCAAGCTGTTGACCGTCAGAATCAATTACTCTCAGCTCTTTGTCGCGGATCTCTTCATTGATCTGTACGTTATTTGTTTTCTTGCCGATGGTCAAGCACCTCCAAAGTACAATAGATAAATAAATGCGGACAGAAATATTCCGTCCGCATACAATACACCGTACAATTACAGATTATAATTGCTGTATTGACCCGTGCAGACGACACCCCACAGGTGAAAGCATTTCTGCTTTGCTTTATTTTACTAAGCTATTATAATTCATTATTCTGTATTTGTCAAGCATTATTTTATTTTTCATAAGGAATATCGCTCAGGCTGTCTGTAATAAGCTTAGTAACTCGTTCGGTAGACTTGCCGTCACGATAATCAAAGAACATATCCGCAAACGGCGCTATTCGTTCGGTGCAGAAGTCCTGTTCATTGATAGCGTCGATCAGCTGATCGAGTGAATATACGATCTTGCCGGGAACATACAGGATAAAGTCAAAGTAGAAGTCACGCTGGATGATATATTTCTCCAAGTCAAACGCATAGAAAACCATCGGGATATCAAGCAGCGATGCTTCAAACACCAGTGAAGAGTAATCTGTGATGATCACATCGGTAACAAACAGCAAATCATTCAGCTCACTGTCAGCAGAAAGGTCGATGACCCTGTCTGCAAATTCCTTGGGAACAGGCTGAACGTCATTTACAAACGGATGATGCTTGATAATGATAGCATAATCGTCGGGGATACTGCGGCAAACAGCTCCGACGTCAAACATCTCGGTCGGATAAAATGCAGTTTCCTTGACCATGCCGCGGAAGGTAGGCGCAAAGAGAATGATCTTTTTGCCTTTGAATCCGGGATGCTCTTTATAGAATTTATCTCTTGCCTTCTTCTTGTAATCTTCATCAAAGAATACGTCTGTTCTGGGTATACCGGTAGCAACAACATGGTCGGTACCGATGCCGAAGCCCTCGGAATGACACTTTTTGCAGTAGGTTGAGCTGACGGTGACATAATCGTAGCTGCGGTGGTTGCGGGTAGGCTGAGGCGAGCCCTTGGGCTTGGACAGACGGGTAAAGCCAAAGGTTTTGAACGCGCCGCAGGCATGCCACAGCTGTATAAGCTTTGTTTCTTTGCGCAGATCGATATAGTGGATCTGCGGAGTGAATTCATCGAGCACGATCACCTTACTTGTAGCACATGACTTTGTAAAGTCAATGATTTCACCAAGCGACATTTCGGTTATGGTATGGTCGTTCAAAATAAAGTGAATGTCTAAATCCTTATTATCCTTTAGCTTATCGTATACAAATGCAAAGTTGCCGGAAAGGTCATCGCGCCGCAAAGAGATAAAAGTGATTTTGTTCTTTTTAATGCTAAATATCTTAAACAAACCGTAAAAAGCTTTAAAGATAAACCTTTTTGCCGTCCACAAAGAAACCTTGACCGTGGATACATTGGAGAACCGCCAGAAGGTATAGGCGAACAAACGCATACTAAAGCTTTCGTCATTGAAACGGGCAGGCATTTTTTTGATGCCGGTGCTCTTAAGCAGCGCTTCAATAAAGAACAGCGGAGTCAGGCAAATTGCTACGAGGTAATAGATGACCTTGATTATATCAATAGCCAAGTTTACAAAGAACCTGGAAAACGGGTTGTGCTTAATTGCGCGCTTATGAGGCATAAAGAGGATGTGATTGCCCTTTACCGAATAACTAAAGCATGTTTGGTCGCAAAGCGCCTCGGCAGGTGATAAATCAACCGGTATTTTTTCCTCATAAAAATCTGAAAATCCGAGATTAAGGAACATCTCAAACGGAAGATAATCATCTCTTGTCTGCCAGAACAGCAAATCCAGACGGTAGGTATATCGTCCGGAGAAATAACACTTGCCGTCAACATGGACAACATTGGACAGAACAAACGGGATACGTCTGTCCTCCTTGCCGTTATTAAAATGTAAAACCAGTTTTGGTTTGGAAACATAATGAGAATTGATTCTTTCATCCTCGATGGTTCCCATAATCGTGAGAATCATCTTGTCTTTTACAATCAAAAGCTCTTTTACTTCAAGCTGATACTTCACAAACACACCTCTGAATATAGAAAGTATTGACAGCGGTTATTGAATCAACGCCATCATTTTAGGCACGGAATCCTTTAGATCAAGACCCTTTGCATAAATAGATGAAGATCCTGCAACAAACAGATCGGCGCCGCACTGACGCATCTTTTGACACAGATCCCAACTGACATGACCGTCGACCTCAAGGATCAGTTTTCGTCCGCTGCTGTCAAGAAGTTTTCTGACCGCCGCAAGCTTTTCAAAGCTGCCCTCAACAATAGGACGTCCGGCAAATCCGGGATAAACGGTCATAACAACAACGCCGTCAACCTCACTAAGGTAATCCTTAAGCACTTCTGGAGCTGTATCGGGGCTGATAGCCACAAAAGGTGAGGCTCCCGTTTGCCTTATTGCGGAAATAACCGAGTGCAAATCTTCGCACGCCTCATAGTGAACCGACACAATATCGCCGCTGCCGATATCCATACGCTCAAAGAATTGCTCAGGGTCGTACGCCATTATATGAATATCACGCTTCATGTTGCGCAAAACGCCTTTAACCGCCTTTACCAAGGTGGTATCAAGGGTGATATTCGGTACAAACTTATTGTCCATAAAATCAAGGTGGATATACTCAACGCCAAGCGCGTCGAGCGTTTCGATGTCCGCTTGTAAATTTAGCGGATCCGCACACATAAGCGACGGAGAAAGCATTCCTTTCATTGGGCACCTCTTACTTGTTGACAACGAGAATCTTTGCAAAGAACTCGGTGTTGTTCTTCATGATATCCAAGCCCTTGTCCATATCCTCCAAGCTAAACTGATGGGTAATAAGCTTTTTGGCGTCGATCTTGCCGCTTGCCATGGCGTTAACGACCAGATGCCAGTCGCTTTTATGAGTATCGCTGTAGCCTGAATTCCATGTACCGAAAATGGACAGCTGTTTTCTTAAGATCTGCCAGTAAGTGTTTTGAGGGAAGGTAAAGTCGCCGTGAGGATTACCCACAAAGATGACCTTTCCGCCCGACGCAACGCTTTCCAGACAGTTGCAAGCGGTTATATTAACGCCGACCGCTTCGATCGCTATATCAGCGCCGATGCCGCCGGTCTGCTCCTTTACCCACTCGATGGGATCTGCATGGGAGGAATTGCAGTATTCCGTAAAGCCGAGACTCTCTACAAAATCCCAGTTATTGACGTCGGTGCCTACCAAAAGAACTCTTGCGCCCCATGCTCTTGCCCACTGAGCAATAAGCATACCGATGGTGCCCGGTCCGTAGATAACAACGTTGTCCCCTACCTCGACTCCGGCGCGTCTGAGCGCGTGGATAGCCACCGCGCAGGGCTCGGTCATAGCGGCTTCCTCAAAGGAAAGGCTGTCGGGGATGGGTACAAGATTCCAAACGGGAACTCTTACATATTCGGCAAACGCACCGTCGCTGCGCGAACCTAAATAATCATAGCTTTTACACATTTCATAGCTGCCGTTATTGCAGTTTTCGCACTGCTTGCAGGGGATGAGCGGGAACACGGTAGCACGCGTTCCGATAAGATGCTTGTTCTTATCATCGCCTACTCCTACTACCTCGCCCGAAAACTCATGACCGGGGATAGTGGGAAAATGGTAGGTGCCGTTGACGAAAATACGCGGTATGTCTGAACCGCAGATACCGCATGCCTTTACCTTGAACAACACTTCATCGGGCTTGACCTCGGGCATGGGCCAATCGCAGTATTCCAGATTACCCACTGCTTTTAATACTCTGGCTTTCATTGTATCCATTTTACAGTTCCCCTTTCAAAATAGTCTCAAACGTTTCCAAATCCTCAATAGTTGTGATCTTCAGGTTGCGTTCGCTTCCCTTAACCATGCGGATCTCCATGCCGTGGCGGTAGGCGATCTCACTGCTGCCTGCCGTTGCACCGATTTCCTCATCGGAGACCTCGTTATGTATCTGATAGTATTTTTTGAATTTAAAGCTTTCGGGAGCCTGTCCCGCAAACAACTCGCTTCTTTTTAACAAACAGTCGATCGTAACGCCGTCGGCGCTCTGGTATACAGTATCCTTTACGGTGATGACAGGCATTGCGCCGTCAAAATCAGTTGCGCCCTGAATACAATCGGATATGATCTCATCCGAAACCAGCGGTCTTGCCGCGTCGTGTACAATAACGATATCGGTATCGGGAGCGTTTTGAGCAATACACTTCAAGCCATTATAAATCGAGTGCTGGCGGGTTTTTCCGGCAGGTGCGTAACCGCATATTTTATCAACGCCGTACTTTGCGGCATACTCTTCAACAAAGCTCTGCCACTGCTCGCTTACAACTACGACCATCTTGTCGATTTGAGGATGATTTTGAAAAATAGAAAAGCAGTAAGAAATGATAGGCTTGTCCTGAACCATCAAAAACTGCTTGGGACAATCAACTCCCATTCGGCTTCCGACGCCGCCTGCTAAAATAATCGCGGTATTCATACTTGATCCTCCGATTCTATGTATCTGGATTAATATATGTGTATTTTATTAATTGTATCATATCAACGCATTATTTGTCAATAACACTGCATTATTGCTCTTCCAAAACGGCAACTGCCCTGCGGATTCCCTCAGCCAAATCGACCTTTGGCAGCCAACCGATTTGTTTGAGCCTTGTATTGTCAAGCACCTCCGGCACAGTGGTCAGCGGGGTAGCCGACCGATCCGGTTCTTTTTCGTGCTCGGGATTTGCAAAGCGCAGGCTGATATTCCTGTCAGGAAATACTCTGCAAGCCGTTTTTGCAAAGTCGCGTATGGTAACGTCCGACTGCTCGTTTGAGATATTATAAGGTGTTATATCCTCGCCGTACAGCAAAATGTGAAGCAAAGCCGACGCGGTGTCGGTCACATAACAGAAGGAACGCAGCGCAGCGCCGTCGGATTTAAGCAGGATATCTTCATGCCGAACCACATTAGCGATGAACTGAGCCCAAACACGGTCGTCGTCCAATGAAGCTGCGCCGTAGATGTACGCAGGACGGGCGATCTTTACATGCAATCCGAACTCACGGTAATAGCTTGCGGCCAAGGTCTCAGCCGAGCGTTTACCCATAGCATAACAGTTTTTGTAGGAAGCGATATCAAGGTATCCGATATCATCCTCGGTTATCTTTTGAGCAACTCCGTAAATCGCGCCGTATACCTTTAGACTGGAAACGATAAGCGTCGCATTGCTTTTGCTTTCCTTTGCGTAGTTCAAAACCGAGGCGGTACCTGCTACGTTCGCGTTAAACGTACCGACGGGATCGGTTTCAAACTGGATATTGCTCGCCTGACTTGCGGCGTGAATAACATAATCGGCAGGTGAAACAAGGATCTTTTCCGCAACATCCTGTACGCAAAGCTCAATATCGCTGCGCATAAGCAGATCACCGTATTTTTGTTCTGCCTTTTTTTGATTGCGCACAAGAGCTATGACCTTGATGCCGTCGCTGTATAAATCATTGCGAAGCAGCAGAGACGCGCACAGATAAAAACCGATAAAGCCGCCTGCTCCGGTTATCAAAACCGTGCTGTTTTTCAGCTTTCCGTCATCGGGCACAGACTTTGCGATGGACAATAAATCGGTATATATGCTTTTTTTAACGCAATCCTCAACCTTATAATCCATATTTCAGTTCTTCCTTAGCAAATTGTTTATAGTTTTCGTAATAAAACTGGGAACGAAGTGTGATCAAATCCTCGGGGGTCGTAACTTTAATATTAAAACGTTCGCCCTTGAAGATATGAACCTTCTCCCCCAGCTCAATAAACAGCTCTCCGGAGGACACAGGGTTTAGAATCCCTCTCTTATACGCTTCCTCATGAGCCCACAAAATGCGTTCCATCGTATAGCCCTGCGGCGCCTGAGTGATATACATTGTATTGCGGTCGTAGCTTTTGCCGCAGGTTTCGCCGTCGGTGCTGTACAGAAGTGAATCGATGCTGGGAGTAACGGGGATAGCCGTGCTGTGCTGTCTGGTGTGCTCAATACAGTTTGTAATGAGCTCCTGAGATAACATCGGGCGCACTCCGTCGCAAATCAAAATGATATCGTCGGGCTCCTTTGAAAACTCCGCAACAGCCACAACGCCGTTATGGATGGAATCAAAGCCCGTTTTGCCTCCGGGAACGACCGCCTTTACCTTACGCACGCGGAACCTTTCGATCAGCTCGATCAAATAATCGATCCAATCCTCCTTACACGCAACGACGATACCGTCTACCCAAGGATGCTTTGCAAAGTGCTCCATGGTATGGATTATTATAGGCATGCCTCCTACCTCCAAAAATTGCTTTGGCAGGTCGGAGGACTGCATTCTTACGCCGCTTCCGCCGGCAAATAGCATGGCAGTGATCATAAGGCATACGCTCCGTAACAAATAATGTCAATACCGCTATAACACGGTATTTCTCAAATTTAACCTTACCACCAATGAGGCGGTTTGTCAATTTACATTCTTGTAACGCTTACAAATCCAAATACAGCTTTGACATATTGCATATTTTATCTTGAAATCAACCGGTTATTATGGTATGATAAACACGGTGATACTATGAATTATAATTACAGCGGAGCTTATTATTATTCTCCCGAACAGCAACTGCGTCTGCAAAAGCAACATCAAATAAGCGCAATGCGTTCCGACTGCAACAAGGTCGGATTCTTTGTAATGATATATTTCCTGGCTATGTACGCGCTTGTTTATATGTGCGTATTTCTGATTGAAGGCGGGATCCTTTCCTCGAGCAAGGAAAACGAATTCTTTATGAACATCCTGTACGCTGTAGGCGCTTCGCTCATTCCCGGTCTAATATTTATTGCCGCGTCAAAAACAAGGATAAGCGACGTGCTTACAAGTACACATGTAAAGATTTCAAAAATGCTGCCCATAATAATGTTCGGCATGGGCGTTGCGATGCTGGCAAACGTGGCGGCATCCCTGTTTGACAGCAATATTTCTCTGTTTCAGCTTAAGAACTACGCCTCTCAGGACACCGAGGGCTCAACTCTTTTTGAGTTTTTGCTAAGTGTTATCGGCACAGCGCTTGTTCCCGCGTTCGCCGAAGAATTCGCTTTTCGAGGAATAGTTCTTTCACGCCTGCGCAAATACGGCGATTCATTTGCTATTTTCGCCTCCGCCCTGCTGTTCGGCGCTATGCACGGCAACACAACTCAAATAGTCTTTGCGTTTTTGTTAGGCTTGATATTTGCCTATGTCGACGTAAAAACCAACTCGATCATCCCGTCTGTTATTATTCATTTCTTCAACAATTTTTATGCGGTACTCGCAAACTCGATGGTGAACAGCAACACACTTACCGAACAGCAATCACAGTTATTCAGCTATATACTGATGGTGGCATTCAGTCTTTTAGGTCTGTTGTCAATTGTGTATTTATCAAAGACAGACAAGTATTTCTTTAAGCTGAACGATTCCGCAGAAGCGGTAAGCTTACTGGAATTCAAAAACAAAATAAATACTTTTATTATTAATCCCGGCGTTATGATCGCGCTCAGCCTGTTTACAGCGGAAATGATCGTCAATATGATACCGCCCGAGCTGCTGGGGTTATCATAATGGATGCGTACCGCGAGGAATGGATGAAGCTTGCGCTTGACAAAGCGCGCGAGGCTTTTGACGACGGAGAGGTGCCGGTGGGCGCTGTGGTGGTGCGCAACGGAGAATTTGTCGCCGCTGGCAGGAATCGGCGCGAGAAATCAAAAAACGCCCTGCTTCATGCGGAAATCGACGCAATCAACAACGCCTGCAAAGCTCTCGGCGGATGGCGGCTGTGGAACTGCGAGCTGTACGTTACATTGGAACCCTGCCCAATGTGCGCCGGCGCGGTAATAAACGCGCATATCCCAAAGGTGTATTTCGGCGCATATGATTTAAAAAACGGAGCATGCGGAACAGTAGCTGATTTATTCCAGATGTCCTTTACCTATCATCCCCGGTGCTTCGGCGGACTTATGGAGGAAGAATGCGCCGCGCTACTGAAAAGCTTTTTTAAAAAACTACGTTAACAACAGCCCTGCTTTCGGTTTGAAAACAGGGCTGCTTTTATTATCTTATTTTATGCATTTTTTCATGCTTGGGAATACCCTTAACTTTAAATAGGATCAGGTATCCCGCAATCAGCGCCAAAATTGTAGTCTGCGTGTAAAACAGCGCGTAGCCTTTGGAGTCCAACTGAAAAAGGTCGTTTTTCGGCGGAACTGTTTCATGCGGACTGACTGTTTCCTGTGCTACAAAGCCATCCTGCGGAGAGCCTATTTCTTCCGCTCCGGCAGTGATACCGGCGAACAGCATGACAAAGGCGACGAGCAATGGCATTATTATCTTTTTTAAAACCTTCATTAATTACCTCTTTTACGCGTTTAAGAACTGCGGTATAGCCGCGGCGCCGCTGTAGCCCTTTTTATAAAGGAGTCTGAGCGGCTCATGATCCTTCGTCAATGTTTTTAAATCTCCGATATCGTCGGGAGCAATAATCAGCGCCTTGCCCTGCCGCTCTAACTGCAGAACCTCACGAAGCTGGGTATTATAAACCTGAGCTCTGTTATGGATAGCTTCCGCTGCTTTAGGATAACGCCGTTTTGTGAGCCATTCAAGCCTGTTGTCCTTCTTTGGATCACGCATCATATTCTTAGGTCTGGTCAAAATGACGATCAATTTGTCGCAGCCCTTTTCAAACGCTCTTTTATACGGGATAGGATCACTTAAGCCGCCGTCATAATAAGGCACGCCGTAAACAGTATACGGCTTACAAACGACCGGAACCGCACACGAAGCCTTTATACAATCGTAATCATCGTATCCGATATCGCTTTTACTGAAATACGACGCTTTGCCCGTAAGCGCATTGGTGACGACGATCTCCATCTGCGTAGGATTGGCGGCAAACGCCTTGTAATCCATCGGGTTCTCGCCGTCACTGTTGCTGAGCGTGCTGTATATGTAATCAAGATCAACATACTCGCGTTTAAAAATCAGATTGCGAAGGCTCATATACTCTTTACGAAAAGCGTATTCATCATAGAATTTATAATTTCTTCCGCGCTGACCTGCCAAAAAAGTCGTCATGTTCGCACTTCCGGCAGAAACACCGATCAAATAATCGAAGGATATGCCCTGATCCATACACCAATCAAAAACGCCCGCGCCGAAAATACCGCGGGTACCGCCTCCGACATCAATAACTCCAATCATTATAAAACCTCATTCAATAATATTTCAATAAATAACTATATCACATGCTCAAAGCGAAGTCAAACGGTCAGTACCTGACGGTGAATGAACGCTCGTTTTCATTTACCGGGATCATGCGACTGTCCATGCGCTCAATACGTATATATCTGCCGTTGTTAATTGTTGCAAGCGTCTGCTCGATTTGGAGAGGCAGTCCCTGTATTTCCATTGACACAGAGCCGTCGTATTCGTTGCGTACCCAACCGCTGACACCATACTTCAATGCAGCCTGCCGCGCAAGATAACGGAATCCGACTCCCTGTACCCAGCCATAGAACACAACGCGTTTGCGGATCATGTTATTACTTTGATTCATATTCTCCCCCGTTTGATAAAACGAAAAGCAGAGCCTGTTTGGGACGATTTGTCATTTACTAAACAGGCCCTGATCGGTGCAAAAATATTTACGGCTGAGGCGGCTGAGTAGTCAGCACCTCATCGTCTTTTATGGAAACATACACATTGTCGATCCTGCCGAGCAGCAGATAACAGCCGAGCTTATCGCCATCGGTTTTTTTGCCCAAACGCGTGATAAAATCATTAAGATCAAACGGAACTTCGTCGGAAATAATGCTGTCTACAGGTGCGTCGGGCGTGTACAGATAGAGCCGGTAATCATCCTCGGGATCCAAAGCAAAGCCGTAAACATAGGTTACATCCTTGCCGTCCTGCTTCCCGGTCGTTTCGGGATCATGATCATAGGAAACGTCATCTATATAAAAATAATATGTGTAATCATTTTCCTGATAAAGCTTGCCGTCGCGGATCTTACCCGTCCATTTGCTGGCTTGCTCCATCGGTTCATCGCCCTGAGGATCGATATTGGTTTTTAACTCTCCGGTAAGCATACCGTTCTTGTCAAAACTAATGGAAGCGTCAAGATAAAACAGATCCGGATCATCCGCGTCGGGCTTTCCGCTGTGATTGATAAACTTTGTCGGAAAATCCTTGAATTTACCGTTAAAGGTAAACTGACTTCCATTGCCGGAATTAGGAGAAGGCTTCTTTTTCGGCGGTGTAGCCGGTTTGGTATTATTTTCCGAAGTCTGATCCGGAGTAGCCGGAGGTTTTGGTGCATCGGGTGTTGCAGGTCGGGTCGGCGCAGAATCCGGCGTTGCCGGCTCGGAAGGTTCATTGCAGCCTGAAAACGCAAGAACTGATACCGTCGCAGCAGCAGCCATTAATAAGCAAATAAGCTTTCTTGCCATAACAATCCGCCTTTCTTGCATATAGTTACAATAATAATGTTTATTTTATCATATTTTTATAAAATATGCAATACAAATTTTAAGGTCATTATTTAGTTAATTTGCACACATATTATATGTTCTCGGTATTTTTAAAATCTAATCTTCGTGTATTTTTATAAAAAATTTCAGATTTTATGCAAAAAACTTTGCATTTGCTATTTACACTAAAATAATTATGCGGTATAATAACTTTTGTGAGCATAATAAACACCAATATATATTATGCAAAAATCGAAAAAAGGAGATTAGAAGATGAAAAAAGTCATTGCTGTTGTCCTCGTGCTGGCAATAACAATAACAACCGCACTGAGCTTAAGCTCCTGCGGCAATTCGACGGACAGCAAAGCCGGTAAAACAATCAAAATCGGATATGTTAACCCCACCACAGGTGCTTTGGCGGGTAACGGAGAAGGCTGCGAATGGGCTGTCAAGCAAATAACCGATTACGTAAAGGATCACCCGATCACCGTGGACGGCGAGGAAAAAACGATCGAGGTCATAGTATATGACTCCGAATCAAATCAGAACAAGTGCACAGAGCTTGCGCAGAAGCTGATCGAGGAGGACAATATCGATCTGATGATCGCGATCCAAACTCCCAACACGGTCATTCCTGTTGCGCAGGTTGCGGAGCGCTTTGGAGTTCCCTGCATCGCAACACAGTCCCCCGTTGACCCGCTTGCCAATTCACTGGAGGAGTTCAACTGGACATATGACTTCTTCTACACGCTGGACGAGGTTTATGAATCTCAAAAAGCGTTGTGGATCAAAGCAGGCTACAAGCCGAACACAGGCGCAAAGGTCGGACTTTTGTTTGCCAATGACACCGACGGTACATCATGGCATGACCTGTTCCTTAAGAAGCTTGCCAAGGACGGATACGAAGCGATCGATCCCGGTCAATACCCCTCCGGCACAAAGGATTTCACCAATGTCGCAAGCACATTCAAGGAAAAGAAGATCGATATAATCGCCGGAACCAATATTCCCCCGGATTTCATGAACGCTTATAACGCTATCATAGCCGCAGGCGTTGAGGTAGGTTGCGTTACCATGGGCAAATGCTGCCTGCTTCAAAGCGACGTTGAGGCGCTCGGCGACCTTGCGGACGGCATTATGACTCAGGTATGGTGGGCTCCTACCAATCCTTTCAAGTCTGACTTGACCGGAATCAACTGCGAAGAGATCAACAATATTTATAAAAAAGATAATAAGAGGATCATGCCGCAGCCTACCGCTTTTGCATACGCCGGCTTGGAGCTTGCGGTTCAGACCTTCAAAGCAGCCGGCACGACCGACAAGCAAAAGGTTCTGGAAGCAATCGGCAAGCTGAAATGTCAAACGATCGTCGGTTCCGTTGACTACTCTAAAAAGCTTAAGGGCTTAAAATACAGCAGCTCCGTACTTACAGGCGGTCAATGGCAGCGCGATGAAAACGGAGAGCTGCAGCTTAAGATAATCGACAACTCGCTGTATCCCGATATTCCGCTCACCGGCAAATATATCGAAGGAAACGCAACTAACAACAAAAAGAAATAATGCACTTAGATCAGGCGTCTTTACTCTATTAAAGACGCCTGAAACGGGGATGTCATGGGAAATATTCTGGAATTTCAAGACATAAGTGCCGGTTATGGCAGAATACAAATACTAAACGACCTGTCTTTTACGGTAAAGGAAGGACAGGTATTTGGTGTTATCGGACCAAACGGAAGCGGAAAAACTACAATGTTTAACGCCTTACTCGGACTAATCAAGCCGAGCTCGGGACGTATCTTGTTTGATTCCATTGATATTACGCGCACTCCCTCCAACGTCCGGTGCAAAATGGGCTTGGGCAGAACCTTTCAGGTACCGAAGCCCTTTGAAAACATGAGCCTGTACGAAAACGTACTGGTGGCAGCCGTTCACGGCGCAAGCAATAACGAACGGTTCGGGCGTGAGCTTGCATTGGGGATCCTTAAACAAACGGGTCTGTACGAAAAACGCGAGCTGACCGCAGGCAAGCTTACGCTGCTCGACAGAAAAAGACTCGAGATCGCCCGTGCATTGGGCACAGCTCCAAAGCTGCTGTTGCTTGATGAAGTAGCGGCAGGACTTACCGACGCCGAGGTAAAGGATATAATGAAGCTGGTGGCGGACTTAAAAGCAGCCGGACATTCCATTATTTGGATAGAACATATTATAGAAACAATGATTGGCTCTACGGATGCTTTGATGTGCATGGCAGAAGGAAAATGCATAATGGTAGGAGATCCGCAGGAGGTTATCTCCTCTGAGGAAGTTCAAAGACTGTATTTGGGGGTGGATGATAATGAGTGAACCCATTCTTCAGGTGCAGGAGCTTAACGCCGGATACGGTGATTTTTCCGCATTAGAGCAGGCAAGCTTTTCGGTTGATCACGGTCAGATAATCACCCTTATAGGCTTGAACGGAGCCGGAAAAACAACGCTTGTAAAAACGATAGCGGGTCTGCATAAACCGACCTCCGGCAAAGTGTTGTTTATGGGTGAGGATATCACTCGTCTGTCTGCTGAAAAAATCGTTTCACGCGGATTATCTATGGTGCCTCAGGGCAGTCGCTGTTTTAACCGTATGTCTGTACACGACAATTTACTTATGGGCAGCTTTCCGAAGTCGGCGCGCAAGCACGCAAAGGAAACCTTGCGGCATGTATATGAGCTGTTCCCTGTTTTGGAAGAAATGAAAAAACGACCCGCCGGCACACTTTCGGGCGGTGAACGACAAATGGTAGCTATAGGCAGAGCATTGATGGCTCGTCCGAAATGCCTGATATTTGACGAGATATCGCTGGGACTCTCCCCTGCGATAATAAAAGACATTTACAAACGCATCATACAGATCAACGAAAATGATAAAACCTCGGTCATTTTGATTGAACAGGATACCCAGCGCGCACTGCGTACCGCCGACAGCTTTTATGTGATGCTTAAAGGAAAAATGGTGCTGTCGGGCAAATCGAACGAGGTTGACGCCGAAATGCTTAAAAAAGCGTATTTCGGTATATAGGTTTTGGTTTTAGGAAGAGATCAATGTATATCATTCAGACTATTATCAACGGCTTGCTGCTTGGCGGCGTATATGCACTGTTAGGCGTTGGAATGACAATGATATTCGGCATTGTTAAGCTGACGAATCTTGCACACGGCGAATTCATCGTGCTGGGCGCGTATCTATCGGTCGTGTTGGCGCCGATGTTGGGGATCGACCCTGTTTTAACTCTGTTCGTGTCGGTTCCGCTGATGTTTTTGGCAGGCTTTTTGTTACAATACTTCTTGATAGGCAAGGCTATGAAAAAAGGCAACGAGCCGGCATTGCTTGTCACGTTTGGACTGTCGATTATTCTTCAGGACGTAATGCTTTTGATTTTTTCGGCAGACGCTCAGCACATCAACACATCCTACGCAGTTGCCTCTATTCGTATCGGAGAGCTGGAGATCTCGGTTCTCAACATAGTGCTGTTTATAATAAGCATATCCGCGATCACAGCTTTATCTGCTTTTCTGAAATACACACACACAGGCAGAGCGATCCGTGCTACAGCCGACGATACCGACGCTGCCGCCTTGACGGGTGTAAGTGTAAAAAAGGTATATGCTATAGCAATGGGCATATCAATGGCAAGCGCAGCGCTTGCAGGACTGTGTGTTGGTATGAAATGGACCTTCTACCCCAGCTCCGGCGGCAGCTATTTGCTGATTGCCTTTGTTGTGGTGGTCATCGGCGGTCTTGGCAGTGTGCCCGGAACCCTGATCGCAGGCATACTGTTCGGCATGGCGCAGGTCATAGGCGGAGCAAATTACGGTCTCCTTATCAGCTATATCATGCTGCTGATAGTGCTTATTGTCAAGCCCAAGGGCATTTTCGGAAAGTAGGTGGCTTAGATGATAGGAAAAAAACTTGGACAGCGTGACGTAGTGGTTCTTGATTCGATCCCCATGCTTATAATATGTATCGCTTTGGTTTTCGGTCTTTACCTTTCCTGCATTACAGGTATAGCATCAAATAACGCTATGCGATATATGATACAAATCTTTTTGTTTATTACCCTTGGTGAAATGTGGAACCTGCTTTCGGGTTTTGCCGGAATGACGAGTCTGGGACAACAATTATACATAGGTTTGGCAGGCTACTCTGTTGCAGTTATGACTACCAAATTCCATATGGGTCTTGGCGCAGGGCTCGCCGTGGGAGTGCTTGTGAGTACGATCGTAGCTTTGCTGCTTTCGTTGATTTTGTTCAAAATGCAGGGAATGTATTTTTCCATTTCCACCTGGGTGGTCGCCGAGGCGTTCGCGACTCTCTTTTTAAGCTGGAAGTTCGTTGAACAAGGCAGCGGAATGACTATCCGCGTCGTACCGTATCCGCGCATCGGCGAAATATGTATTCTTTCACTTATGATTTGTGTTGTAGCTATGATCACCGTTTACTGCCTGCTTCGCACCAAGGTAGGACTCGGACTGACAGCGATGCGCGATGATATTACCGCAGCATCCGCAGTCGGTGTAAATGTATTCAGCCATAAGCTTATTGTTTATTTGATTGCCGCGGTTTTTACGACATTGGCAGGCGGCATATTCTTCATCAACAAAGGAATAATCTATCCGGAAAACGGATTTGGCATAAGCTGGACGGTTTCAATGATATTCATTGTTACCATCGGCGGTACAGGCACTGTAGGCGGCCCTATTGTCGGCGCTGTGATCTACGTGTTTTTGCAGGAGATCTTAGCCCGTTATCCCGGATGGTCCAATATCATTTTGGGTATTATCACGATTTTGGTAATTCTGTTTTTGCCGACCGGCATTATGGGTACCCTGCAAAAGAAACTGCGTTTTGAGATTTTTTCATCCAAGCGTTTTTCGTTTGCAAAGCATAAATAAACGAACATAACGCCGGTGCGCTTGTCCGTATTAAAAATCATTCATTTATTATAAGAAAAACTAATGACAAGTTTAAAAAAGATATTTCGTTTTTTAAAACCATACACTGCAATGGTTATATTTGCAATCATTTTGATGGTCGTTGAGGTCGCGTCAAATGTGCTCCAGCCAAAATATATGGAGCAGATAGTTGATGACGGCGTACTTCGCATGAATATTGACGTAGTAGTACATGCCGGTGTTATGATGCTGCTGGTGGCTGTCGTCGGCGGTATCGGCGGTTTTGTTTCCTGCGTGCTTTCAAATATCTATTCCCAAAAACTCGGAAGCGATCTAAGAAAAACAGCGTTTAGAAAGATCATGGCACTGTCGCCGGAGCAAAGCGACGTTTTTACTCCCGGAGCGCTGATTACTCGTATGACAAGTGACACGCGCGTTGTCACCGAGTTTTCCGCTATCCTTATTCAAATGCTCGTAAAACCGCTTATGCTGTTTATTATGGGTATTGTAATGGTATTGACGATCGACGCCGTATACGGACTGATACTTCTGATCACTTTGCCTATCCAGGTTGTTCTTCTGTATTTCTTTATTAAACATTCATCGGCGATTTTTAAGATCATTCAGAAAAAAACAGATAAATTAAATGCCTCCGCTCTGCATCTGGTTGCCGATAACCGTCTGATCAAATCTTATGTTAAAGAGGATTACGAATCCGCTTCTTTTGACAAGCAAAGTATCGATCTGGCGCAGACCGTAATGAAGGTTCAGCTTTTTATGGCGATTTTGAATCCGGTTGTTATGCTGCTCCTCAACGCCGTTGTTCTCGCTGTTATATTTATCGGCGGTTTTCAGGTACAGGCTCAAATGATTCAGGTTGGTTCGATCATGGCGGCGATCAGTTATTCGCAGCAAATAATGATGTCGATGATGACAATGGGCGGCATTTTTCAGTACGTATCACGTTCCAAGGTTTCAGCCGAAAGGCTGCAGCAGGTAATGGAGCTTGAGCCGAGCGTTAAATCAGGCAGCGTTAAGCTTGACGAACCGTTTGAAAGCCTTGAGCTCAACAGTATAACCTTCCGTTATCCGCGCTGCAAGGATGCGCCAAAGCCGGCGCTTGACGATCTGAATATAACGATATCAAATGGTGAAACCGTCGGTATTCTGGGCGCTACCGGAGCGGGAAAAAGCACGGTCGCCCATATGATGATCCGTTCTTATGATCCCGACTGCGGTACGGTACTGCTCAACAGCAGAGATATTCGGAAATACGATTTAAAGAGTCTCCACGATCATCTGATACCGGTTTTTCAAAAAAGCGATATGCTCGCAGGCAGCCTGCGCGACAACATTACAAAAGGCTGTAAATGCAGCGAGGACGATTTTAACCGTGCTGTTAACGCTGCTATGGTAGATGAATTTGCCGATAAGCTTCCGGATGGTTATGATACTGTCATTTCGGAAAGAGGTGCATCTTTATCAGGCGGTCAAAAACAACGAGTTGCAATAGCAAGAGCTTTGATACGCGAGCCGTCGGTTTTGATTTTTGATGACAGCACTTCCAATCTTGACCTTGACACAGAGCGCAAAGTCATGGATAATATAACTAAACAGTATAAACATCTTACAAGCGTTTTGATATCACAGCGAATTGCAGGTGTGATGCACGCTGACCGAATCATTCTGCTTGACTGCGGTCATGTGGCGGCACAGGGGTCGCATGAAGAATTGATGAAAACGTCGCCGCTGTACAAGAGCATATATGATACACAATTTGCGGAAGGCGGTGACGCAAATGAATAATATGATGCAGCCGGATGAACGCGGCGAACGCATCGCTCCCGCAAACGCAGGAAAAATTCTGCGACGCATGCTTAAATATCTTGCCGACAGCCGCCCCCTGCTTATCGGCATGCTGGTGCTGCTGTCAGCTTCAACAGCGCTCAATCTGCTTATTCCCGACCTGATCGGCAGGGCGGTAGATACATTGGATATATCAAAGGGACGGCTCGGCGTTGACTGGCAGGGACTTATTATAATCCTGTCTGTTCTGTTAACGGTTTTCGTGTTCTCTTCCCTATTCAGCTACATTCAGGGACGGCTTGCAGCCAAGCTTAGTAAAACTGCCGTTATTTCCATCCGAAAGGATGTTTCCGAAAAACTTATAAGACTTCCGGTCAGCTTTTTTGACTCTCACAAAAGCGGCGATATGCTGGCAAGACTGACCAATGATATAGATAATATCTCAAACCTGATAAGTCAGGCGATCGGAACTGCAATTTCGTCCGCAATCGTCATAACGGGCTGTATAGTAATAATGCTTATAAAAAGCCCTCTGCTTACAGCTGTTTGCCTGAGTACGGTGTTCTTGAATATTTTGTTCACTGTTGTTCTCTCGAAAAAAATGTTCGGATATTTTCGCAAGCAACAAAAAGCAGTCGGTGAAATGAACAGTCACGTTGAGCAATCCATCGACGCTAAAAAAACCGTAAACAGCTACAATATAACCGATGAATGTGTCGCGGAATGTGACAGGCTCAGCGACGATTTGATGGACGCAGGTATTAAAGCGCAGGTACTCGGCGGCGCTATGTCTCCGGTTATGTGCATAATCGGCAATCTGAATTTTTTGCTTATTGTTGCCGTCGGAGCGCTGCTGTATATCAATGGCGGATTCGGCATTACCATTGGCACCATACAGGCATTTACCCTATATTCAAGACAATTTACCAAACCTATCAATGAATTGTCACAAATATTTGCTATGCTTATGACAGCATTGGCATCTGCCGAACGCGTCTTTGAAATAATCGACGCATCGACCGAGACAGACGAAGGCAGAAACAGGGAATTAAAAAATGACGCATGTTCAATTTCTTTTGAGCATGTAAGCTTTTGTTACATCAGAGGGATTCCTGTACTCGATGACTTCAACTTAAAGATAGAAAGCGGTCAGACCGTTGCCTTGGTTGGCAAAACCGGCGTAGGTAAAACAACGCTGATCAATCTGCTTATGAGGTTCTATGAGCCGGACAGCGGCAGGATCCTGATTGACGGCGTGGATATACGCGATATTCCCAAAGCCACTCTGCGCAAAACGGTGACTACCGTACTTCAGAACACGACGGTGATAGACGGAACCGTTACCGATAACCTGAGCTACGGTAATTTGAACGCAGACGCCGAAGAAATCACTAAAGCGGCAAAAATGACAGGTGCGGATGATTTTATAAAGAAACTGTCAAAGGGATATGACACAGATATCTCGCCAAACGATCCAAGCCTCAGCCGCGGTCAGCAACAGTTGCTTTGTTTGGCTTGCGCTTCTTTGACAAACCCGCGCGCGCTTGTACTTGATGAAGCGCTGAGCTCGGTGGATTCGGCAACCGAAACGCAAATCCAAAACGCGATGCTTAAAATGATGAGCAACCGCACGTGCATCATTATAGCTCACAGACTGTCGACAATTAAAAATGCCGATAAGATTGCAGTGTTCAGCGAGGGCTCTATTGCCGAGACCGGAACACATGATCAGCTGATGAATATGCACGGTGTATATTATGAACTTTATAAAAATCAATATATAGGAAATCTTTAAGTCATCGGTACAGCCTTAAAGATTTCCGACAAATACTCAATGTAAAAAAGGGGATTAGACAATGTTAGCAAAAACTGAATGTTCGGATTCTCAGTATATGGCGATCCGAAAAATCGTAAGGAGAGTTGAAAAAACAACGCCTGAGTTTGTGGAAAACTCGCTTTATCTGCAACACAGGGACGAGATAATGAAAGCAGCGGAAAAACGCGTTAACGAAGTATTGGAGCTGCAGCAAAGAGGACTGATTTGTACAACCGGCAAATTTGTTCCGTCGGTACACTACCCTCCCATCACACAGTATCCGTTCCACTCTCAGGAAGATGTAATGAAAACATATAAGAATCCTGACGATAATACTTTTGATATTTACGTACATATCCCCTTTTGCGCTCAGCATTGCAGCTTCTGTCACTATCCCGGCGAGCTTGGCAGCTGCAAGGCGCTTAGAGAACATCAGATAAAATATCTGGATTATCTTGAACGCGAAATGGACATCTATATGAAGGTGTTAGGCGTTGAAAAAATTAAGACCCGCGCGATCCTGTTCGGCGGAGGCACGCCTTCTCATATGGATCCCGATCTATTTGAACGCCTGATGAAATTCTTCACCGACAGAATAGAGCGCACCTCTGTTACCCAGTTCAACTTTGACGTGGACGCAGTATCGCTGACCGGCGAGGACGGACTGAAGCGTTTGGCTATTATGTCAAAATACGGCGTTGACCGACTGACTATCGGCTCACAATCGCTCCATCCCGAGATCCTGAAGCTTATGTTCCGCCGCGCAACTGTCAAAACCATAATGGAAGCTGTTGACAACTGCCGCAATAAGTTTGACTGCGTGGATTATAAGAAAATCAACAAGATGCGCGATGAAGGCGTTGAAATCACTCAGGAGCTGCTCGACAACACACGCCGCAAGGGTTTTGTGCTGAATCTTGAATTCATCTTTGGATTTATGGGATTGAATGTAGATATTTTTGCCGATACCATCGAGCGCGCGTGCCTGCTGCATCAGCAAGGTTTGATAGACGAGATCCAGCTTTACCGCCTTAAGGTCGATGCTTACGGCGATTTTCAGGGAATAATCGGTCTGCTTTACGACCGCGAGCCTTCCCTCTTCCCCGATTTTAAGGAAAACATGATGGAAAAGGCTGTTGCGGAAGAAATTTTGAAGCTATACGGCTTAAAAGGCAATCTGCGCCGCGTATACACTAAGGATCCCTATATCTATTCGCATTATGCGTACAATCAGTGCTGTGCTCAGTATGACCAAATAGGCTTGGGTCTGACCGCGTTCAGTTCGCTTAGAGACCGCTTCTTTATCAACACCGACAGCTTTGATGAGTATTATTCCCTCATTGACAGCGGAAAGATGGCGCTTAACCGCGGATATGTACGTGACAAGGAGCAGCAGCTTCGCTGGTCTATCGCTCTTCCGCTCAAAAACACCGAGGTCAGAAAAGACCGTTTCCGCAAGATCAATAATATGGAAATAGAGGATTGCTTCAAAAAGAAGTGGAAAAAGCTGATGGACGCCGGTCTGGTCGTTGATAAACCCGTGCTTGGCTATCCCTCCTATACTCTGACCGAGCTTGGCAAATTTGTAGCCGACGAAGTCGCCGAGGAGTTCAACAGCAACGAATTCATTCCGTGGGCACCTGATGAATATATCCACGGTGATCTATATCCATACGATGACAACACAACCGAGGATGCTCTCGGTTTGAAATAATTAAGAATATAAACATTAAGGGTGGTTAACATGTTCAAAGAAGGTAATCCGCTTTATGAAACGCCTACCGAAATCAAGGTAACGGCTAAAGACAGTCTTGTGCATGTCGGAAGTCTTGACTCCTTTGACATTACAAAAGGCGGCATCAAGGCGGGCAAACTGATTCTCAATTACTTTGACAAGGGCAATAAAAAAGACCTGCTCAAAGCAATTGAAATCTATGAAAAGATTATTCCCGATGAAAACTTCGGCGGCGAATACACTGCGCTGGAGTGGATCTGCAAGCTCCTGACTTCTCCCGAGGACGCACAAAGAGACTTGTTGAACCAACCGTTGGTAAAAAGCTTTTACGACGTGCTTTCAAAGGATAACTTTGCCGATTTAAAGCAATATTTACAACTGAAATATCATATTGTTGAAGTAGATAAAAACGACGTTGAAACAAAAAAGAAGCTGCGCTTTTTGGAGGACTTTATTCTCTTTAACAATCCTGACCGCGAACGTTGGGAAAAAACAAGAGAGAATATGCAAAAGTTCAATATTCAGCCCGGCGAACGTGTTGCCGACGTCGGTTCCGGTCCCGGTTACTTCTCCTTTAAGTTCGGCGATATCGTAGGCGAAGAAGGAAAGGTTTATGCCATTGAGACCAATCCCATGCACCTTGACTTTCTTCGCGACCACATCAAGAAAAACAATATCAAAAATGTTGAAGTGGTCGTAAGTCAGTTTGAGGGTATAGGTCTTGACAAGGATACGCGTGTTGACACCGTATTCATCTGTTCGCTTTATCATAACGTTTACGCTGCGTTTACCGATTTTGAGCGCGATAAGTTCGTAGGCAGTATCCGCAACGCCCTTGTTGACGGCGGCAAGCTGATTATTGTTGACAACGATTTGGTAGACAGCACCGAGCTGCCCTACCATGGTCCCTACATCAGCAAAGCGCTGCTTACCTCGCAGTTATATCACTATGGCTTTAAGCTTGTGGATGATTATCAGTTTACACCTCAGCGGTATGTTCTGATTTATGAAAAGGTAGACATCCCCACCAATTTCAAGGAGATCCCCAACAGCATTGACGACCCCTGCAACATTCACGTAAACAATGCGGGCTCTTTGATCCGTTACCGCATTATCGGTACCTCCACAGCCGGATATTCAATTCGCGGCAAGGCTTGCGGCAAGATGATGTACGAAGGCTTTATGAAGAATGACCGTGAGATGGTTCAAAAGGCTCACGATATGTTTGCCGAGCTGTGGCCAAAGGAGCGTATCGGCGATGACTATACCGCGTTCATGTGGTTTTGCGAGTACTATCTTGCCGACGACGATGTAAAGCAGCAGATGACGTCTGATTACCGCGACAAAATGTATTTTGATTTCTTTGGCGGAAACGATTATGAAAAGCTGAAAAAATACCTGTACATAAAGTTCTACCTTGAACATGAGGAGGATGAGGACGCGGACATCGAAACCTCCTTTGAATATGAGGGCAAGGACTTCCCCATCGGCACCCTGAATGAATGGAACGAATACTTTGTATTTAATAATCCAAACCGCTGTCTGTGGGAGAAAACAGACGAGATGATGCGGATTTTTGATATCAAGGAAGGCGAATCCATTGCCGACCTCGGCTGCGGCGGCGGTTACTTTACATATGAGTTTTCCAAGCTCGTAGGCAGCAAGGGTAAGGTTTACGCAACCGAGATCAATAAAGACGCCATGAAGTATCTTGACGCTTTGAAGGACACCTACAAGGTTTCCAATATCAGCACGATCGTTACAAAGATGAACGACTGCAAGCTCAAAGAAAACTCATGCGACAAGGTGTTTATGTGCTCCATGTACCACGCGGTATATATCACTGACATCGAGTTTGTTAAAGACGACTTTATTGCGAGCATACAAAAAGGACTTAAAAAAGGCGGTCAGCTGATCATTGTTGATAACGATGTGACCGACCGCGACACTCCGTCTTATTACGGACCCGGAATCATGCCGGAGCTGATCATTTCTCAGCTTTCCTTCTATGGATTTAAGCTGATCAAGAAAGAACAGTTGATTCCGCAGAGGTTTGTTTTAGTATTTGAATTAGAAGAAAAAAAGAAAGTAGGCGAGAAGAATCATGGATATAAGATTCGCGAAGATCAGCAACCACGCTAACAACTATCTTAATCCCGAGAACTCTCAGGTAGAAATGAAAGGTCAAAAAGGCGTATGCTGTCTGGCAAACGGCATTAACCTTCCCAAGACCGACGGTCACTCCACCCCATCCAAGGTGATTCGTATTCTGATTGAAAGCTTTATGAAGCGCCCTGCCCTGAGCGCAGACGCAATGAACGCTATCTTTCAGTTGGCAAACAACGGCGTGCTTGTTAATCAGAGTCCGCAGTATCCGTCGTTTGTATCCGCAGGCGCAGTATTCTTCCTTAAAAACAAGTATATGTACGCTGTTGCCGGCGATAATGTGATCTTCCACTTTGTTGACGGCGTGCTCACAGAAGTTTTTACGGGCACCTCGGGAAACGAACCGATCTATCTTGGCAACACACGCTACTCCGCTCCTAAAATCAGTGAGCCCACCCCCTTCCCCAAGGGCGAAAACACATTTTTGGTATGCTCCAGATCATTTGCCGACGCGTTCCCGGAGAACGTACTGACCCAGTCGCTGTCACGCGCGACTCACGTAACACAAAAGGGTAAGCAAAGACTTGCAGAGGTCAAATGCGACATATGGCTCAGAAGCCTGTGGGACAACATCGGTAATATGAATCCGAACATAGAGTATGCGGCGGCAGCACTCTCTTTACCGAACAAGAAGAAAAAGAACAAAATCATTTTAATAGCGATCATTGCGGCTCTTGTTCTTATCATCGGCTTCTTTGTACTCGGTATGTTCGGTAACCGAAGACCACCCGCTCCGCAACAGCAGCCCGATCAAAGCATGGGCGATCAGCTGGCTCCTCCCGGACAGGGAATTCCGGATGTTACGGGTCCCAACGGAGAAACACCGCCTGCTCCGCCCACAAGACCACCGCAGAACGGCGGTTAAGGAGGAATAAGTAATGTCTAAAACCAAAAAGAGAATCATCATTATCAGTATAATCGTTGTTGTTGTGTTGGCTATAGGCTTCTTTGTGCTCGGCGCGTTTGGCAACAAGAGGCCGCCCTCACCTCAGCAGCAGCCCGACCAAAGCATGGGTGATCAGCTGGCTCCTCCCGGACAGAACACTCCCGATGTTACAGGACCAAACGGTGAGACACCGCCTGCTCCTCCCACAAGGCCTCCGCAGAACGGCGGATAAGGGGGATTGCTATGTTCATATTAAAATACGCATTAAAAAGCATTTCCCGTTCTTTAGGCAGGAATATGCTGATCGGCATGATCGTATTCATAATTGCGACTGCAGCCTGCGTAGCAATGTCCATTCAGAAAGCAGCAGAAACCGCAGCTACCCAAAGCCTTAAAAACATGAATATTTCCGCACAGATCAATATTGACCGCGGCTATGTTTATGAAAAGGCAAAGGAAAACAAGGGCTCTGAAGATATGAACGAGCTTATGCCCGAAATGATGTCGCTGACTAAGGAATATACCCTTACTCTTGACGACATGGAAAAGTATAACGAGCTCAAAAAGAAGGACAGCAACGAGCCGCTGATTAAGGATTATTACTATAATGCATCCATCTCGATCGACGGCGATAACATTGAGAAGTATGACCTGACTTCCTCCTCTACAGCCACGGAAGCCACGACTGTTGAGGCTACCAAAATGACCGATCCATCCGGAAAAGAGATCGAAGCACCCACCATGCCCGCGACCCCTCAGCAGGAACCGCAGCAGATGGAAAAAGCCGGCGATTTTTCACTGATCGGATACAGCGCATATAAGGCTATGGAGGACTTCGGCGAAGATGACGAAAGCGTCTGCAAGCTGACAGACGGCGAAATGTTTAAAGATAACACTTCGGACTATGTTTGTCTGGTCGAGGATAACCTTGCTACCCGAAACAGCTTAAAGGTAGGAGACAAGATCAAGCTGAAGAATCCCAAAAATGAGGATGAAACATATGAATTAGAGGTCGTCGGCATTTACAAGAACTCTTCCTCTAATACTACAGCAGGCGGATCGGATCCTTCCAACACCATTATTACAAGCTACGCGGTCGTTAAGGATATCGAGACAAAATCAGACGAAACCAACAACGGCACTTCAAGCACTTCAAGCTCGTCGAGCTCCGGCTCAAAGGATTCCGCCGCAACAACGGCAGCCACCGAAGCAACAACAGCTTCAACATCTTCGGGCAGTTCAGACAGCTCATCCTCCGACGAAGATGAAACAGTGCTCAACAGCCAGTTCACCGGCACTTTTGTTCTGCAGTCCGTTGAGGATTACAATCAGTTTAAGGATGAAGTAAAGAACAAAGCAAAGGCAGACGGCTTGGACGAGGACTTATACATCGTCACATCAAACGATATTGCCACTTTTAAGGCAGGATTAAAGCCCTTGGAGAACCTCAAATCCTTTGCAACTACTTTCCTGTATCTGATGCTTGCCATCGGCGCTATCGTGCTGATCGTCATTTCAGTCATCAGCATTCGTGACCGCAAGTATGAAATCGGCGCTCTTGCCGCTATGGGTCTTAAAAAGCTCAAGCTGAGCATGATGTTTATGATAGAAGTACTGACAGTAACACTGGTTGCGATCCTTATAGGCGCAATCGCCGGAGCTGCTGTGTCGGTACCTATTACCAACACCCTTTTGTCAGCACAGGTAGCGCAGCAAACGACCGAGGACAACAACAAGATCCAAACCCCGGGTATGCCCGGCGGAGGCGGCGGAAACATGGAGCGTCCCGAGGACGGTGAGGTCACCGGAGAGGTCAGTTATGTAACACAGGTTGGCTTCTCGGTCGATATCTTCGTTATATTGAAGATGCTTGCAATCGGCGTCGGACTTGCCATTGTGTCAGGCTTTACGTCAATTGCGTTTATCCTACGGTACGATCCAAAACAAATACTAGCTAACAGAGATTAGGAGGATAATTATGGGCGTAATAGGTTTAAAAAATGTTTCGTTCGCATATCCGAACAATCCTGTTATTCAGAATCTTGACTACGAATTTGAAAAAGGCAAAGTTTACGCCATTACAGGTAAGTCGGGTTCGGGCAAAACCACCCTGCTTTCTATGCTGTCGGGAATCATGGATCCCACATCAGGCTATATTGCATATAACGGTTATCCCATAGACGAGAGCGACCGTTATGCTTACCGCAGCAGATACGTTGGCGTAATATTTCAGGAGTACAACCTGCTGCCTAAGTTTACCGTAAGGGAAAACATTATGCTTTCTCTTGATATCTCGGGACGCAAGCTCGCAGATTTAGGAAGCTATAAAAACAAAAAACAATATGTTGATTCGCTGATCCGCGAGGTTGGCTTAGACCCGGAAGTGATCGGCAACAGACGTATTTTGAAAATTTCCGGCGGTCAGCAACAGCGTATCGCGATTGCACGCGCACTCAGCTTCCAACCCGGCGTTATACTGGCTGACGAGCCTACCGGTAATCTGGACATTGACACCAGTATCGATATTATGAATGTTTTCATTCATTTAGCGCATCAGCTTAACCGCTGCGTAATAATTGTAACTCACTCGCCGCAAATCGCCGAAATGGCTGATGTCCGTCTGGATCTGCAGCCGTTCTCAAAATACACTAACGTATAAAATGACCGCAGGCAGCTCGCCTATGCAAACAAAAGCATGGGCGAAGCCGCCTACCAAAGGGAGAAATGATTATGCCAATGACCGAATATGAGCTTTCTTTAATTGTTGAAGCCAAAAAAGGCAAAAAGAAATCACTCGACAGACTATACGACGCCTTTCACAAAAAACTTTGTGATATAATTGATCAGGAAATCGGCGACCGTTCCAAATCCGAAACCATTCTGCGCAGTGTGTTCGATAAGGTCAAGGTTCAAATCAAAACTTTGGATAATCCCGTCAATTTTGAGAATATGATTATTCAGATGACCATTAACGAATGTCGGAGTTATCCGCGGTCTAATGTTTTCTCAAACAATCAAGGCGGAGCCACGAAGTTCGAGACTATTCAAAATGATCCCCTCCCCAACCTTTGGCAGCCTGAGCAGCAGAATCAATTTGTACAGCAGGTTCAACAGCAGAATCAGTTTGAACAGCA
>CAMHCD010000001.1 GCA_946183545.1 uncultured Clostridia bacterium | reverse complement strand
GGAAAAGGAGGACGCGTTAAGTATCAGCGACATCCAAACCGGGCGTATCTTTCGGTAACGCAGCAACGCGCGGAACAGCAGAGCTTCGCATATCACCGCAAAAGCCTCAAGCAGAAACAGACAGATTGAGGATATCATCAGGTTTCTGTCCGAGAGCACCAAAGCCCAGTCGTAGCAGTAGTTTACGATAGGATTGGTCACGCAGTTGGCAAGCCCGATAACGACCAAGTCTATTCCCCGGACGCCGAGCAAAACGGCAAGGATAAGCTCTGTGATCAGAGTTATGACTAAGCTTAAAAGCAGAGCGGTTACGATCCCGTTCATTGCATGGGTCCGTTATTGTTGTCGCTTGGGGGCTGTGACTGATTCTCAAAGGGCGCCGCCTGATTTTCGGGCGGTAATCCTTGGTTTGCCGCCTTTGCTTTTTTGTTGCGGTATTGCGCGATCAGCAAGCCGATCAACGCGGCTATCGCGGCAAGCAACAGCGGTATAACAACAAAAAGAGCGTTGATCATTGTGTTATTGCCCTTGTCCTTCACCGGAGCTGTAGTGGGCTGGATAGTCGTAGCCGTAACCGTGGTCTGCTGTGCGGTAGTCGGCTGCTTGGTGGTTTCCTGTTTTTCGCTCTCTTTTTTGGCTTTTGTTTCGACCTTGCTTTCCTCATTTGCAACAGGAGGCGGTGGGGGTGAGGTAACAACAGGCGCCGCTGTAGTCTCCGGTTCTGTCTCCGGTTCCATTGTGTATTGCTCCGGAGAGGTGGACTCCGGTTCGGGAACGGTAAACTCAGGGATCGTTTCGGTTATAATGGCGTCGGCAGTTTGAAAGCCGTGGATTTGAAACTGCATTGAATCACTCCTTATTGTTTTGCGTTTTAAGTTTTGCGCCGATCGCATACAGTACGACCATGCAGAGGATAGATAATAAGATCACCAAAATACTGTTGATGAGCGCCGAGCTGATACGGAAAAAGAACATCGGCAGTGTTCCCATGAACAGTCCTATGGTGGTTATACCAAAGGCTACTCCCGGACGGTTCGGCATTCGCGACACAAGGATCGCCAGTGTTACCGCCATTGTCATATTGAATATGGCTACACCAATGACCGATACATACATCATATCCGCTCCGAGCAACAGGAAGGGTACCGCGCCTAAGGTACTGATAACGGTCGTCTTTCGCACGCCGACAGCGTCTGTCAGTATTCCGCCCAACAGCTTGCCTGCCCCCATAAAGAAGAACAATACTACTGTTTGCAGCATGGTTTTGTTCCATGAAGTCGGGATACCGTAGCCCATAAAGGCGCGTACCGCTACGGCAAACAGCGCCAAGCCGATGACCATGGCAGTGCCGAGCTTGGGGTTGTCGAACCGGTACAGCCGCAGGTTATCGGAGCCGTCGGGGTCTTTAAGCCGTTCGGCAATGAAGATAAGCACAAACGACAGCACGGCAACGCCAAAGACCCACGCTATGTGCACTTGGCTGACCGACAGCAGCTTGCCGGTGACTACTCCGAACGAGCCGCCCGATACAAAGGTTGCCCCGGGAGTAATCTTGCCGGGTGAGGAGCGCAGAGTTATTTCCGCGCCGTGGGCGTGTACCAGACAGTTGCCGATCGAAAGCACCGTGACGGTCAAAAACATATTGCAGTCAAATGCCGTCAGCACCAGCGCAAGCGTTGTTAGCGCCGTGCCTATTGCCGCAAAGTTAATGCGGATGCCGAGGTCACGCAGGTAGCCGAATAAGCCCTGAGGCACAAACGCGGTAAAGTCGTATATGAGCAGCAGTATCCATACGTTTGGATCGTGAGTAACGGAAGTAAGTATGTAATACGAGGTGACTTCGAGCAAAAAATGTATCCAAAAGTAAATTCCGCCCAAGGTATAGGCTCTTTTCATACTGCCTCCTTATCGCAGGACTTTTTTAAGCTTTTTCATAATTTCGGGGATATCGTAAGGTTTAGCAAGATGACCGTTCATGCCTGCTTCCATAGCAAATTTGCGATCCTCGTCAAAGGCATTTGCGGTAACGGCGATGATAGGTATGTTGGATTTAATCGGATCGTCCAAAGCGCGAATGCGCTTGGAGGCTTCGTAGCCGTCCATGCGCGGCATTTGAATATCCATCAGTACAACATCGTAGTGATCCGGTTCGGCGGAAGTGATTTTTTCCACCGCCTCTATGCCGTCTCCGGCTATGTCCACAATAAAGCCCGCACCCTCCAAAATGGAAACGGCGATCAGCTGGTTCATCTCATTGTCCTCGGCAAGCAGTATGCGCTTGCCCGTGAAGTCAACCTTGTCTTGCTCTGCGGCGCTGTTTTGCGAATCAACGCGGAACGGCTGCTGCAGTGTGCTGCGCAGCTCAGACATAAACATAGGCTTGGTGCAGAAGCCCGTAACGCCTGCCTCGCGCGCCTCCTGCTCAAAGTCGGACCAGTCGTAGGCGGTCAAAATAATGATGGGGTCTTTGTCGCTGATAAAGCTGCGGAGACGGCGCGCGGTTTCAATGCCGTTCATATCGGGCATGACCATGTCAAGAATATATACGCGGAACTTTTCGCCCTGCTCAGAGGCTTGCGCGGCGAGCTTGACCGCATCCTCGCCGTTGAAGGCTGATTCGGGACGCATGCCGAGTTCGCTGAGCATAGAGCATAGTGATTTGCAGGTGCCTTCATCATCGTCGGTGACAAGCGCGCGTAGTCCGTCAAGCTCGGTGATCCTTTCGTATTGTACCGAGTTATCGCTTATGCGGCACGGGAGGTTTATAATAAATTCGCTTCCCACGCCCTCCTTGGATTTAACGGTTATGGTACCGCCCATAAGGTCGATGATGTTTTTAGTGATAGCCATTCCCAAGCCGGTGCCCTGGATCCCGCTGACGGTGCTTGTTTTCTCGCGGGAGAACGCTTCAAAAATAGTCTTTTGGAACTCCTCGCTCATGCCGATACCGTTGTCCTTTATGCGGAACTCAAAGTCGGTCATGTCTTCGGTGGGCAGAGCCTTTTCAATAATGCTGAAGCTTATTGTGCCGCCGTTTGGGGTGAATTTGATCGCGTTGCCCAGAATATTTAAAAGCACCTGATTCAGCCGCAGCTTGTCTGTGATTATATCCTCGTTGCGCACATCCTTTATGTCAATAAACATATGGAGCTGCTTTGACTTGACGTTGGATTGAATGATAGTCCACAGATCGTGGATCAGGTCGGGCAAGTGAACGTCGCTCTCGTCAATATGCATTTTGCCGCTTTCGATGCGGCTCATGTCCAGTACGTCGTTGATCAGTGACAGCAGATGACGGCTCGATACCGTTATCTTGTTAAGGTAATCCTTGATCAGCTCCTTGTTGTTGATATTCTTTTCCGCCATAGAGGTAAAGCCGACTATGGCGTTCATCGGGGTTCGGATGTCGTGCGACATATTGTTTAGGAATGCGGTTTTGGCGCGGTTTGCGCGCTCCGCGTCCACAAGCGCGTCAGAGAGCGCTTCCTTGTTTTTTGCAAGCTCGTTGTTCTTTTCCTCCAGCTCCACGCGCGCCTTTTCGGTTTCCAAAATCTGCTTTTTCTTTCGCTGCATGCTGCGGATAAGCAGAAAGATTATAAGCCCCGCGATCAGCAGTATTGCGGAGATAAAGAACACAAGGTGCTCGCCGATCAAATCCAACAGAGTGTAGTTGTACAGTCCCGACGTATAGCGCGCGGCAAGAGTTTGGGCATAGTCGGTGCCCAGCAGGGTAACGCCGCGGTTAACGAGCTTTAGCAAGCCCTCGTTGCCGATAGCGACGCCGAAGCAATGCTCCTCGCTGATTCCCAGCTGCTGTACCGACAGTTTGTCGTAACGGCTGTTTTTAAGGTATTCATTGGCGCGCAGACCGTTCAGTACGGTGCAGTCCACCTCATCGGCAAGAACGGCGTCAAGGCATGCCTCTACGGAGGGGTAGAGGATTATATCCGCGTCGGGATAATGTGACTTGACGGAGTAATACTTGATGCGGTTGCTTTCGTCAAGCGCTATATGCTTGACGGTGTTTTTGTTATATACGTTTTTGTATACCAGCTCTATGACAGGGGCTGCAACGGCTTTGGACTGATAGATGCCGTTTTCCTCGGAGTAGTACGATCCGCCGCCTACAGGGAAAGCCAAATCAAGGGTCTGTTGATCGACGTCCTTTAGCATTTTGTCGTAGTTGTCATATCCCTTGTAACTTATTTTGATGTCGCTGATCCCGAGGGTTTTGAGCATCTGCGGAACATAGTCGCTTACGATACCGGTTACATTTCCGTTGTCGTTGGTACCGCTGTATGGGAGGTAGTTTTCCAAATAACCGACGCGAAGCTCATCGTGAGAGCTTATCCAGTCCTTTTCGGGCTGAGAGAACGCGCGTTCCGATACACTGGCAGGATAGTATTTGTTGTTTAGATTGTTTAGATAGTTATGATCCTCGGCAAACAGGGTCGACTGCGCGGTATTCAGCTCGCGAAGCAGATCGGGGCGCTTTTTGTTGACGCACAAATAATAGCCCGACGAACCGAAGGAATACAGCATTTCGGCATGTTTTCTTCCGTAGCTTCCGTCGCCCTCAACAGCTATCACATCGACCTCTTTTTTATCGAAGGCGTCGTAAACCTTGTCGTAGTCGCTGTATTTTTTTACACTGGCTTTGAGGTTGTGCTTCTTTAAAAATCCATTGAGTACATCAACTATGGCGCTGTCAAGTACGCCGATCCTTTTATCGTTCAGCGTGCTTTGCTCCATAGTGATATCATTGTCATTTTCGTGCTTTAAAAGGTTGTAGGACTCGCTGCCCATGATTTCATCAGGATATCCGAACAGCTCCTTGCGCTCCTCTTTGTAGGCAAGACCCGCCAGAAGATCGATTTTTCCGTCGATAAGCTGTTGATACAGGTCTGAAAAGCTGCCGTATACGTACTCGTACTTCCAGCCTGTGTACTCCGACAGCTTGCGGTAATACTCATAGGCGTAGCCTTTTTTTACCGCGCCCTGTTCCGCGCCCTCCTGAAACACCTCGTTTTCGTAGTAGCCTACCTTGACAGGGGGCTTTTCTGTTGTTCTTCTTGAGGCGCTCGCAGGCAGCATACCGGCTAAGCAAAGCAGTACGCAAAGTATCGCGGTAAGCGGTAATCTTATTTTTTTGTGAGGATTGTTCACAGAAGTCATGACGCAACCCCCCCTTTCGTAAAGCAGTATTAATCGTTTATCATTGCGGTAAGCCGCTCCTTCATGTCAAGCAGCTCCTTGAGCATCGGCGTGTAATCCATGCGGGTACGCTCACGCAGCAGCTCGGTTATCTGTGAGCTTTTTTCGTACATCGGGGTGAGCGACAGGTTGCCAAGCACACCCTTTAGCGCGTGTGCCGCTTCAAAGGCTGCGTCCAGATCGTCGGCGGCAAGCGCGGCGCTTAGGTTGTCAAAATTCTTTTCGTTTGGAAGCATACCTATAAGCTTAAGGTAGAGTGCTTCGTTGTTATAGCAGCGCGCCAGACCTTCCTCGGTATCAGCGCCGAAATTCCTGAGCATTTCAATAGTTATCATGTCGGTTCCTCCTTATAGTTCGTCGGCGGTCACGGCAGGGGAGAGCACGTCGCCCTGCGCTATCGTGCAGCCCATATCGTACAGCGCGTCAAGCTCCTGCTTGGACGTTACATTGCAAACAGCGGTTTCCGCGTTGAGGTTATTTGCAAGAGCAATAGCCAGCGATAACGGGTTTTGCTTGGTGTTTATCTGTGCAAAAAGGGACGCGGCAGGCATATACACGTCGATAGGCAGCGAGGCGAGCGTTGTAAACGGCAAGCCGCGTTTGCCAAAGCCGCCCATAGCCACAGTGAAGCCCAGATCCTTTGTCTGCTGTATGACCCTGACGGATCCCGCGGTGTCTTCAAGAAACGCGGATTCGTGGAAGATGGGCACCAACGCGTCGGTGGTCAGGGAGTATTCCCTGATAAGCGAACTTAGCACCTCATGAGGACGTTCTGTGGAGGTGACGTGCACCCAAATCGGCAGCTTTTGGTTCCATTTGCATGCCTGTGACGCCGCGCTGCGGAGCAGCTTGCGCTCTGTGCGTGTAAACAAGCCGTTTTTCAGCATCAGCGGCATAAAGTCATCGGGCTTAAGCAGACCCAGCGTGGGATGCTGCCAGTACCACACAGCCTGAGCTCCGCACATAACGGGGCTGTTGCCCTGTAAACGGTACAGGGGAAGGTAGCGCAGTATCAGCTGATCGCTGTCAACGGCTTCCTTCCAGTCGGCAATAAGCTGAGCGTCGCGTCGGTCGCGCTCCATCAGTTCTTCGGTGTACGGCGCGGTGAATCTATCCTCGGGCAGGTTGTCCAGAGCGCTTTGCGCGTACTCAAACCATTTTTTGACGGGGGTTTCCTTTGTTACGCGCTCGCAAATTCCGGCGCGTAAGCGGATATCGTATTTCGGAAAAGCGTCGGCAAGTTCCTTTTGTGCCTGCTGAGCAAGCTCCTCGCAATTCAGCTTGTGACGGCAGTAGGCGCCTATGGTGTCTGTGCTCATGCGGCAGGCGATTCCCTTGTTGCCCAACAGGTCGCGCCGGATCAGCTCGGCTGCCTTGCGCAGGATTTTATCCGTTTCGTGCTTGCCGTACATTCTGCCGATGTGCGTTATTCCGTCAATGCGGATCATTGCAGCGTCCATTGCAAGGCGGATGCTCGGCAGCATGCGTTCGATATAGGCGTAGAAGGCTTCTTTTATATACAGCCCCGTCGCGCTGTCACACTCGATCGAGCTTGTGAATTTCTTTTCCTCGTCCAGCTCAATAATGCGCTCGCACCGAGCCAGAATAACCTCGGGCATCCGGTACGGCTTGGGTATAAAGTCGGAAGCGCCCTTGTGTATGGTGCGAACTTCCGCGCTTTTTTCGGAGGTCATGACGATGATGGGTATGGATTTTAGCTTTTCGTCCGATTTGCATGCCTCCAGAACCTGAAAGCCGCTCATCTGCGGCATAAGCAGGTCAAGAAGTATAAGGGAGAACGGCTCCTTTGAACGATACAGTATGTCCATTGCCTCGCTGCCGTTGGAGGCGCAGGTAACATCGTAGTTCATTGATAAAATCGCCTGCAAAAGCTCGCGGTTGATCGCCTCATCGTCAACGACCAATACTTTGTGTTTATAGTTGTTTGATTGAATAAAGCTGTTCATATGGCGCTCCTTGTAAGAGTTTGTTCTTTAATGATTGTCAGGCTGACTGTGCGGTCAGTATTCCTTCATGTATTTTGCTAATGTCGCTGTCAGCTCGGTCGGCTCGAACGGTTTGGACACATGCGCGTTCATACCCGCGTCAAACGCTTCGCGCCGGTCTGACTCAAAGGTGTTGGCGGTAATGGATATGATCGGAATATCCGCTCGTTCGCCGTCCATGGCGCGGATAAGTCTCGTAGCCTCGTAGCCGCCCATGACCGGCATTTGAACGTCCATCAAAATAGCGTTGTAAGTATTCGGAGCGGCAGCCGCGACCATGTCTACGGCGATCTTGCCGTCTTCGGCGGTGTCGATCTCAAAGCCCTCCTGACTGAGGATAGCACAGGCGATCTCAAGATTTATCGGGTTGTCCTCAACCACCAGCAGCTTTTTGCCCTCGAATATTGAGCGCTCTGTATCTTCTGACTCGGTCTGTACCACCGAATCCGCGTCGGTAAGCTCAAACCGAAGCGAAATGGTGAATGTGGTACCCTTGCCCTGAGCTGTCTCCATCGAAATGGATCCGTTCATCAAATCTACCAAGCTCTTGGTGATAGTCATGCCCAAGCCCGTGCCCTGTTCTTTGCTGACGGTTTGGGTGCGCTCGCGTTCAAAAGCGTCAAATACATGCTTACTGAATTCCTCGCTCATTCCTATGCCCGTGTCAGCTACAGTCAGTTCATATCCGCCCTCGTTTTCGACGGATTCGGTCTGACGCAGTGATAAACGTATAGCGCCGCCGGACGGGGTGAATTTGTAGGCATTGGATATCAGGTTGAACAGTATTCGCTTTAGGCGGTGCTCGTCACAAATGACATAGCGGTTTTTGACCTCGCTGTGATCCGACGAAAAGTTCAGTTTTTTGGATTCCATTTGCAGCGAGAAAACATTGACTACATCGTCCATTATACGGCACAGATCGGCAGGAGCCGTGTTCAGCTCCACCTTGCCGCTTTCTATGCGGCTCATGTCGAGGATATCGTTTATAAGTGACAGCAGATGCTTGCTGCTGTGATCTATTTTTTCCAAATATTCGCGTATGTTGTCGGGGAGATTATCCTCCTTCAGCGCAAGCGCGGTGTAGCCCGTAACCGCGTTCATAGGAGTTCGTATGTCGTGGCTCATGTTGGAAAGGAAGTTGCTCTTTGCCCGGCTGTTTTCCTCGGCTCGCAGCCGCTCCGCCTCGATATCCTTTTCTCGTTTTTTGATAATGTTGAATATACTGAAAATAACGGCGAGCGCGCATACGATCAGAAAATCGCGGATATATATGTTGTGTCGCGTTGTTTCACTAAAATGCTGTACACTGTCAATAACGCTGTCGTCTGCGGCAAGAACGTCGGGATTATTGCCGGGGATCCCCATTTTGTTTGCCAGCTCGTTTTCTACCAACCGAACCTCGGCGGTGACGACGTTGGTGCTTTCTGTAGTAGTGCGGTAGATCCACAGCACCGAAACCAGCAGTGTCAATACAAACAGAATGACCCATACGACAGCGCTTTTGCCAAAGCGCCGGGCTTTGTCGTGACGTACGACCGCCCGGAATACTACCATTCCGAGCACGCTCCACACGATCAAGATCAAAAATGACTGAGTAGATAACGAGCTTTCCGACCATACGGACGGAGCCAGATAGCAGATTCCGAAAACAAACGAAAAGATCAGGCCGAGTATGCCGAAAACAATCATTGAGCGGTTATGCTCGCGTTTGCCGAGTGTGAACACGCAGATGCATATGTAGGTATATACTATCACCGCGCCTATTGTCGTAACATCGACGATCCAACCGATTGCGGTGCGTCCCAACAGCGGTATCAAGCACGAGGAGCCCGCAATAAGCATAAGCGCGACATACGGTATATCATGTTTGTTTTTGCGGGAAAAGACTTCCGGAAAAACGTTGTCGGCAGACATGCGGTATATCAGTCGGCTCAGGGCGATAAAGTTACCGATAATGCCCGTCAGGATGCCGCAAACCGCCGCAACACCCACCAGCACAAGCCCTGTGGAACCGAGCGCTTTTTCGGCATTGAAAAACGTGGGGATGGAAGCGGTCCCGTTTAAGTGCCCGAGAGCGCGGATGTAGTCGATCCAGTTTTCAAAGCCGTCGGGATGCGCGGCAGAGGCGCAGACAGCGAGCATTACATATGAGAGAGTGCCGGTTATAAGCGCCGCTACGATGATCGGCATCGTACGTTTTAACGAAAAGCGGAATTCGTGAGCGGAATGGCAGATAGATTCAAAGCCGATAAACGCCCACGGCGCCAAAATAACAATGCCGAGAACCTGTACGGCAGGACTTATTTTTTGCCTGAATAGAGGCGTCATGCCGGACAAACCGCCGCGGTGTACAAGCACCGCTGTAAAAACCGCGAGAATGCATAAAAACAGCAGAGAGGCACAGCAGATCTGCACATAGGCGCTCAGCTTTTTGCTGAGGGTGACGATCAGATAGCAGATCGCGATTATCGCAAACGACAGCAGCACCTCGCCGAAGTATACCGTGTATCCGGCTATCCGGTACGAAAATCCAAAACAAAACATGTTGCCCATCAGACATCGTATGATCAGCGACAGCGCGGTCGCGTTCGCCCAGGTAATGGCGCTGTAGGTCAGGATCATCATCCAGCCGCATAAAAAGCCGTGGTCGCCGCCGAGCGTCTTTTGGGCAAAGGTATAGGAGCCGCCCGCGTCGGGGTAGCGTTTTATCAGTGTATTGTAGTTGATGCCTATTATCAGCATAATGCCTGCGCCTATCAAAAGACCCAAAACCGATCCCAACGGTCCGGCAATAGGCAGGAAGGTGGTTCCGGGCATAACAAAAGCTCCCCAGCCTACCGAGCAGCCGAAGGCAAGCGCCCAGGCAGCTATCGGGGTCAAATATTGAGATGACGCAGAACCTTGCTGTTGCGCGTTTGTGATTTGTGCCATGGTATGATTCACCTCTGACCGGGTTATGTTGCAAAAATATATAGTACTATTATACTACATCTTATTAATAATTACAATAAAAATCAGGATATTTTGTCCATATTCTTTTGTTGTACATTAATAAAAACACACTGAAAAAAGAAAAAAACAGACCGAATAGGCGCAATGCCCTTCGGTCTGTGTAGTACTTATTCTTCGGAGGACTCGTCGATCTCTCCGAACTTCTTTTTCTTGGTCGCTTTCTTCTTGTTTTTCTTTTCCTTTTTCTTTGCCCTGCGTTCCAGCGCCATGGTGGGATCGAGCTTTTCCATGTGCTTTTGTGTGCGTACAAAAGCGTCCTTCCAGCTGCTGGAGGCGTTAAAGATACCGCCGATAACAGGTGCGCCGGATTTGCTTATGCGCAGCAGCGCCTTTTTGATGCTCTCAACGGTAGCAAAGTCGCAGCGTACCACAAACAGCGCGGCGTCGGTGATCTCGTTAAGGCGCAGCACACCGGCTTCAAGTCCTATAGGAGCCGCGTCGATCAGTACAAAGTCGTAGCCTTCGGATACGCTCTCTATGCTGTGCAGCATAGCGTCGTTGAAGTTGTCGGGATTCTTCTCCAAAATAACCGGCAAAAGGTCAAGACAGCCGTTGACATGCAGTACAGCGTCAACCTTGTCGGAGTCGCCTCGGTACAGCGCGTTGAGCGTTTGCTCGTATTTGAGCTGCTTTTTAAACAATGCTCCGAGCTGCGGATTCTTTATGTCACAGTCGATCAGCAGAACCTTTTTACCCAGCTCCGACATATGGAACGCTATGTTTGCAAGCAGCAGGGTGCGTCCCTCGTCGTGCTTTGTCGAGGTGACATATACCCGGTGGATATTTGCGCGTTCCATACGGTTCATCAGCATATGAGTGACCGATATAATGTCGTCGCGTATAGGCAGGTCGTCGTTTTCGATTTTCTTCTTTTTGGCAAAATCCTCGTCCATCGGAATATTGCCCAACAGATCCAAGCCGAAGATCTCTTCCAGATCGGAGCTGTTGATAACGGTGGTCGCCAGTATAAACCGCAGCAGCGCCAAGAGTATACCTAACGCCAAGCCGACTACAGCCGCGTAGATCCACGTGGAAATACCGATGTTTTCACCTACGATGAAGCTTGCCTTCGGTTCGTTGATAAGGCTTACCCGACCGATTTTAAGGGTGTTGATCAGCGACTTATCAGATACCTCGATGATATTCTTCATGATTTCCAGACCCTCGCGCTCGCTGCGCCACATTAGGGTCATCTCAATGACTTCGGTATCCTCATAGCGTTTGAGCGAGAGGTTGTTGGATAACGTCGCAGCCTTTACGTTTTTAAGGCTCAGCTTGTCGATTACATCCTGCATGTTTTTTTCGCTCTTGAAGATGTAAAGCGATGTTTCGGTAATGTCACGCGCTATTTCGACGTCGGACTTATACGGGTTGTCCGAACGTGAGGTGAACTGGTTGTTTTGGTTGAGCGCAACGATGGCTACCGAGGAGGTGATGCGGTATTCCTTGGTTACTTCTCCGCGGATATATCCCACACCGATAAGCGCGACGCCCGCGATCAGCCCCACTAAGGTAGACACAGCGATAACGCGCCAGCCCTTGATAAGATGATACAGTATATCACTTTTGTTAAGCGGAATTTTTTTGTTGCTATCCATTCGCTTTCTTCCTCTTTCTGAAACGTACCAGACGGATGGATACGAAAACGATAATCGTCGTAAGCAGGACAAACGCGACGGTCATGATAGTATCCCACAGTGTCCAAACCTGGGTTTCTGCCTTTTGCAGCTTGGCAGTATCCTTTACGTGGACACGTATTCGTGTGTTTTTGTCCTCGCCGACCTCAAAGAAGTAGGAGCCGGGCTCAAGACCCTCGATGGTGTTGGCTTCGCCTACAGCTTCCCATTCCTCTACAAGCTTTTCGTGTTCGTCATACAGCTGCAGCGTTGTGCCCGAAATGCTGTTTTTAAAGATTATATCCTTTGCGTCAACACTCAGACGGATCACATACGCGGTCTGTGCTGAGGTGACTTGTGCTTTGCCCTGAATGTTACCGTCCCTGTCAACGCTGAACGTTACCTTGTCGGTAGAAATGCGGTAGGGCTCAGGAACACTGGTAAGCGTTAGAGTATAGGTTTTGTTTTTGTCAAGGTCGGTAATGAAAATATTACCGCTGTTGTTGGTAGTTGCGTTCGGCTTGTCGGTTACCGTGTATACAGCGCCCTTGATGGCAGCCTTGGTGTATTCGTCGGTAAGGTTCAAATGGATTTGAGTTTTTTCACACTTGACTTCGACCGATTGTTTTTCGGAATCCGACAGTTTTATCTCAACGTCGATTTGAGAAGTGTAGCGCGCGTAATACTTTGCGGCGGTTTTCTGTACCAGATAGTATTTGCCTAAATACAGCTTTTTGCTTTTGCCGTTGCCGTTTTCGTCGCACTTGAATTCATCGACCTTTGCGCCTTCCTTGTATCGGACGGTGCCGTCAAGCGTTACAATATCCTCCGAGGCATAGACCGTATAGGTCTGACCTCCTATCTGCTTATTTGTTTCCGCGTCGATATTGGATACATATATCCTGTTTTTACTGGGCGAGAACGGAACCTTGACGCGGTAAGGTTCCGGCCAGTCAAGCGACTCGGTTATCTGGAAATCAAAGTCTTCCGCGGTGCCGTAGCCCGGCGGCGGAGTCAGGTTGTGCAGAGAATACCATCCCCGCGTTATTTTTTCAGGCAGATAAAACGTGCCGTTTGTGGTGGTTTTGTACTGCTTGTATTCTACTTTTTTAGGATAATAGGTGTGCAGCGTCTGCAAACCGCCCGCTCCCTTTTTGTCTGCGTAAAGCTCAAAGAGCGTGCCTTCCTTTTTGATAACGTTGCCGGTTTCTTCGTCAACAACGGTAACCAGCACGGCGGTTTTGTCGTGTCCTTCCTCGGGAGATACGTCCTTGGGCGTTTCCTCGCCCGGGTCGTCCTCGCCTCCGCCTCCGCCGGATTTTGACTGCTTTGGAGGCTGGGTATACTGCGCTTTGTTATTATCGGTCCTGATATCGTAGGTGGTCATTTCGGGATTGGCAAAATCGTAATAACTGTCGTGGTCCGCGGTGTGATCGTTCTTATCGGTGTTTGCCTGCGTTAAATAGAGCATCAACAGCATCATGATAAGCAGGATGATCAGCAACAGACCTGCCATCATATCGGTAAACGATTTCCAATACCCTTCTTCACCGAAGTTTCGTTTTTTATTTCTTCTCATTAGGCACCTCCTTTTTCTGGGATCGGGAATACCGTAGCTTTTGCACGGTGAAAAGGTGGTAGTTAATTGTACTTCATCAGTTCTTCAAATTCAGTCCGGCTCATTTCGCCGTACAGATGAGAACCGCGGCCTTCCATACAGCCGTATCGTTTTAGGTCAGCGAGCATTTTTGCGGAGGTAATGCCGTCGCAGGTCATGTTGATATGTGCCTTGACCGCCTGCGTAAATATGCTTTCCGCTTCGGTTTCGTCCTTTAGCGAGCCCATGTTAAGACATATCTCGTCAGCCTTGACCGTGCCCAGCTTAACCAGATTGCCGCTGAAGTTGTTGATGGATACCTTGTAACCGCTTTGGATAAACTGCTTCTCCGCCTTATGCGCCTCGTCGTGGCAGATGATGTAGGCGGATTCGTCGATAGCTATCTCCAGATAGCGCGGCTCAAGCTCCATCTCCTCAGCCAGAGATGTGATACAGTCAAATACATCAAGCGCCAACAGATCTGTTTTGCGGATGTTGAGGATGACGGGTACGGGATGAGCGCCGTTGTCCAGCCATTCGCGCTGGGTCAGGCAGATCTTATCCCAAACATACTGGTCAAGCTTGGCTATAAAGCCGTCCGCTTCTACGATAGGCATGTATACCGAGGGCTGCACCGTGCCCAAAACAGGGTGGTTCCACTGCAAACTGGTGTTTGCCTTTATTACGGCGCGGTTGGCAAGACTGCATACGGGCTGGATCCGGAAAGTGAATTCGCCCTTGTTAAGACCGGACAGGATATCGATCATCATACGCTGCTCCTGAGCGGGATCGGTAGCGTCGCGGTTGAGGTTGATGTTACTGTTGTTGCGCAGTACGTTAAGAGCTTCGATCATCTTTTCGGTGTTCAGGTACTGCTTGGCGCGGATCTGTTCTTCGGCAGATGGCTGGATAAACACATGGAATTTTTCAATAAATACCTGAGTTTCGCGCAGCATGATATTCCATACCAGACGGTAGGCTATGTTGAAAATGATCGACAAAATTACACCCGCTATAGAGGTGTAGAACGCCGTAGCGATACCGCGCAGAAGGTTTTCGATACTGTCGATGGTAGCGTCGGCAGAGCTGAACGCTACCTGACTGATACCTGTTACCAGACCTAAAAATGTACCCAACAGACCGAGCGCTGTCAAAATACCGGATATCTGTAACACAACGCCGCGCCAGCTTTGGATAGCCAGGCTTTCTTCGTTGATGGTGTCTTCGATATCGCTTATAACAACGCCTTTTTCCTCTTGGTCGCGCACGATCTCAAGGTAGGATTCAAACATATTGTCAAGCTTTTTTTGCTTAAAAAACGGAGTAACACTTGCAACCGCCGTCCAGATATTGTCGGCGTTTACTTCACTGACCCGGTCGATGTTTTCCTGAGCTGACTTCATGCCGCCGCAGAACAGCAGGTTGGGGATGATGCCGAAGAACATACCTGCCGCGATGATAACGCTCATAAAGGCAATGATCAGCATCGAAAGATAATCGGGAGAGGAAACCGTCAGCAAGGTGCAGACAGCCAAAAAGAACACACTGATTGCGATTATGACTTTTCTCATTACTCCTCCTGACTTCCCTTTGGGTGGGATGAATAGCTACATAATAGCATAAAACAAACAATAAAAATACGTTTCTTTTTTCTGAAAACGAAGAATATATGTAAATTAATTACCTTATATTATACAATTTTTTATGCTATTTGTCAAATAACTTTTTTTGTTAAGAGAATAAAAATGTGCAATAGAAAATGTTGGTCGTGCAGACAGTGTGACACACAAGATATAGCGGAGTTTTGATTTCCGGAGCGTCATTCTGTTTGTACGACCAAATATTTCGGAATATTTAAAATTGAGTTTTTTCCATATCGGGCAGGCGAACGGAGCCCCAGCGAAGGGCGTTCCATTCAAAATCTGAGCCCTTGGCTGTAACATCAAAGAAGAAACCTTCGGTGATAATGTCGTGTTCCTTTACCGTGCCGAATTCGTTGGAGGAAAAGGCGATCATCTCCGCGCGGTAGGTGCCGGACACCAAGCCCTTAAAGCTGATATTGAGCTGTACTGTGTTGCTGCCTTTTTTTACGGCGCCCGCGTCGGGACAAACGCACGAGGCTATCTTGCGGTCGTACATATCAAAGAAGCCGAAGCGCAGTCTTGCCTGTGGGATGTCGATATCAGACTCTATCTCCACCACGGCACGAACGGTCTCGTCATCGGTAAACTCGTTGATCTCCTTGTCGGGGAAGGAAATGGAGGTGAACGACAGGTCGCGCATAGTGGCAACGCTGCGGTAACGCTTTGCGTCGCGCAGGTCAACGCGCGACGATTTATCGCCGCGGCGGATGTCGGCGTACAGCGCGATCGCGTCCTCAACCTCGCCGTCATATACAAGCTTGCCGTGATCAAGCACGATGCAGCGGTCACACAGCTGGCGGATGGTGTTCATATTGTGGCTGACGTACAGTACGGTCTTGCCTTCCTCCTGCGATACGTCGCTCATTTTGCCCAAACACTTTTGCTGGAACTTCATGTCGCCGACCGCAAGTACCTCGTCCATAACGAGGATATCCGCGTCGAGGTGCGCCGCTACCGCAAACGCGAGCTTAACGTACATGCCCGAGGAATAGCGCTTGACGGGGGTATCAATAAACTTGGCGCATTCCGAAAACTCAATGATCTGATCTATTTTGGAATCTACCTCCGAGCGGTTCATGCCCAGGATGGCGCCGTTAAGATATATGTTCTCTCTGCCGGTAAGCTCCTCGTGAAATCCGGTGCCGACCTCCAGCATGGAGGATACTCTGCCGTCGATATATATCTTGCCTTCGGTTGGAGCGGTAACGCGCGAGAATATTTTGAGCAAGGTGGATTTGCCGGCTCCGTTGTGACCGATAATGCCCAGCCTTTCACCCTTGCGGATCGTCAGGTTGATCCCGTCCAGAGCCAAAAAGGTCTCGTTGGATGACACAGCCTTGGAGCCCAGCTTAGAGTTGGGGTCGTCCTTACCGCGCAGACGCGCCAGCCAGCTTTGAATATCACCCTGAAGGGTGCCGCCGCCGATAACGCCCAGACGGTAGCGCTTTTTTAAATCTATAATTTTGACTGCAATATCTTTTTCGTCCATGATTTCACCTATCATACCGTGTCCATAAAGGTTTTTTCTACCTTGTTAAATAGGATAACGCCTATTAACAATACTACGAAAGTAACGATCCAGCTAATGCCCCAAAAACCGAACGGAGTCGTGCCGGAGCCCAGCCATGCGTAGCGCATCAGCTCAATAACCGGGGAAACAGGGTTGAGCATCATCAGGTTGTAGACGGTGGGGGAGAGTGAAGAACCCGAGATGATTACGGGTGACAAATACATCCACACCAGAACGCCGAAGCTGACAAGTACCTGCAGGTCGCGGTATTTGGTGGTCAGCGAGGAGATGATTATGCCGAAGCCCATGCCCAAAGCGGCAAGCTCCAAAACAAACAGCGGTGTAAGCAGGGCAAGCCAGGTGATGTGAACGTTGTCGCCCATGATCATATATATGATCGTAAAGATAACAAACATCGCAAATTGGATGATAAAGTTTATCAGTGATGATATAGCGGTTGAGATCGGAGTCGTCAACCTCGGAAAGTAAATTTTACCGAATATTTTTGCGTTGGTGGTAAAGGTGTTCGAGGTGCTTGTCAAACAGGTGGAGAAGTACAGCCACGGCACATTGCCCGCCATGTAAAACAGGAACTGCGGCAGACCGTCTGTGGACAGTCCCGCTATGTTACCGAATATGAAGGTTTGCGCCACGGTAAGCAGCAGCGGCTGAATGATGAACCATAAGGGTCCCAGAACAGTTTGCTTGTATCTGGTTGTAAAGTCGCGTTTGACAAAAAGCCAAACCAAGTCGCGGTATTGCCAAACTTCTTTTAGCTTTAAGTCGATCAGCCTGTGTTTTGGCTCGATGATTGCCGTCCATTTTTTTGCCATAATAATCTCCTCTAATTGTTGCCCCTCAATTTATCATAGCTTTTTATAATGAAGGAGGGAGCTTTTTCACGCAGTGCCGCATGCATTTTTTCGTGTTTTTCCTCGCTGATCCTCTTATTATAGTATTCTATACCGTCCTGCGGAGGAATATAGCGGAACGTCAGCTTGTCAAGATTATCCTTTTGACGTTCATATGCACGCTTATAATATTCGTTATTGAATATGTCATTTAGACACGCGATTTTTTCTTTTTTCGGGGCGGTGGCTTTTATAATGTTTTCTACCGCCCAGTTGCCCGAAATCAGCATGCGTCCGTCAATAACAAAGAGCATTTCTTCGGTCAGCCACCCCTGCTCCCGGAAGTACGTATACAGGAATTTGTTAAGGATGATCATTCGCTTGTACGAGTCCATTCCCTTGTAGGAGGTGACGGAGCGCGAGGTGTACTTGACGTAGTGATAGTCCTCGTCGTCGATCAGCACGATGGATTTGACGTTTTTCATATAGCGAAGCACCATAACGGTGTCCTCGCCCTGTATCATCTCGTCGTCGATGTGGACGTCCTTTAGCAGCTCGGTGCGGTAAGCCTTGGCATACACATAGTTGAACCGTCTGTCACGCAGAAGCATGGGGAATTTTTCCAAAAACTCAGGCTCGGTCACCACGGTCTCACCGTAGGCAGCCTGAGTCAAAAACGGCTTTGGGTCGTTTTCGTGGTGGTATACCACGCGGGAGATAGCCAAGTCGGCGTTGTTCCGTTCAAGCGCCTCAACCAGATGCTTTAAATAGTCGGGTTCAAAGTAGTCGTCGCCGTCCGCAAATGCGGTCAGCGGAGTGTCAAGATAGCTTAGAGCCAGATTCTTGATTGCCGGAATACCGAGATGCTCACTAGCTACCACCTTTATGCGGTCGTCCTTGGCGGCATGCTCACGGCATACGGCAAGAGAATCGTCCGCGGAGCCATCGTCCACTACAAGCAGACAGTAATCGGAAAAGGTTTGTTTGCGCATACATTCAAAAAAACGGGGGAGTTGCGGTGCAATGTTGTAAGCGGTCATAACGACCGTCAGTTTATGCTGTTTCATGCAGATCGTCCCTTCACTGTTATTGTTTGATCTTACGCCAAGTTTCAAGAATCCAATCGGGCATATTGCTTTTTACGGATTCGTAGCGTTTGTTGAAACGTATTTTTTGGCAAAGGTCTCTTACATACTCGCGTTCCTTTCCCGGTTCTATAACGGTAAAGTGATATTCGCCGAGCTTGCCGAGCTTTGCCTGCCTCCTGTAGGAGCGTCCGTATTCTTCACTCCGGATAATCTGTTCCGCTTTGTGCATTTTTTGATGCAGTGGTTCGTTGAGCTTTGCGATGTTGCGCAATGCCAGCAAGCCGGAATGCAAGATCCTTCCGTCAATAGCGTGCAGCATGGCGCCGTTCAACATTCCTGCTTCTTCCATGGTTTTGTATACATAGTTATTGATGCGGTAAAGCCGCTTAAAAACATGATCGCCGTTGTAGGAAGTAACGGAGCGTTTTGTATATTTTATGTAGTTGTAATCGTAGTCCTCGATGACGGCGATGCTGTTGATCTTGGTAACATACTGACTGTTGAGCATCGTATCGCTGCCCTGCATAACGTCCTCCTGGACGTGCAGAGTTTTTAAGTATTTAAGCCTGTACAGCTTTGCGTACAGGTAGTTGAGCCGCCGCTCGGTCAGCAGTTTCGGCAGTTCCTCGCCAAACCGCGCCTTTTCGATGAGCTCCTCCTTGCGAGGACTGAAGCGGTCAAATTCCTCGTCGTTTTCGTAGCGGTAAATGACATTGGAAATAACCAGATCCGCGTTGTATTTTTTATAAGCGTCCAAAAGATGCTTCAAATAGTTTTCGTCAAAACAATCGTCGCCGTCCAGCGAGGTCACCAGATCGGTAAAGATGTATTTGAACGCCATGTTCCGCGCGGCGGATATGCCGATATGCCTGGTGGTCAGCACGCGGATACGGGGATCGTTCGCGGCGTGGCGGCGGCAGATCTCAAGGCTGTTGTCGGTGGAGCCGTCGTCCACGATAAGCACCTCATAATCACGTACCGTTTGGCGGCGCAGATTTTTAAAGAAGCGATCCAAATAGGGCGCTATGTTGTAAACCGTAACAAAAATTGTTATGGTGTCGCTTGTCATTGCATAATCAACTCCTCAATGGAAGAAATGATCGGGGCGCCGTCAAAAAACGAGATGCGTTCCGATGCTCGCCGGCGCAGAGATTCAAGTTCCTGCGGGTCGTCGAGCAGGCGCGCGATGCCGTCCCTAATACTCTGTGTGTTGTTTTCGACCAGCATACCGTATTTTCCGTTATCCAAAATCTCGCATGGACCGGCGCACATCGTGCTGAGCACCGGCTTGCCGAGCACCAGCGCTTCCGCTACGGTCAAATTAAAGCCCTCGCAGCGCGATGAGCAAACGTATAGATCAGCTAACTTCATGAAGGGGTAGGGGTTGTTCTGCTGCCCGACAAAGGTCACGTTGCCTGCGTTCAGGCGTTTGGCAAGAGCGGTCAAATTACTGCGCTCCTCGCCATCTCCTACCAAAACCAAGTCAAATGCGCAGCCCTGCTTGTTCAGTGCGGCACATGCCTCGATCAAACGGTCATATCCCTTTACGGTTTCCATCCTGCCTACGGATACAAGGGTAAAGCGCTCTTTGGTAAAGGAGCAGGGGAGATCGGCTTTTTTGCGGATTTCCTCAACGGGTAGGGGATTGTGGATGGTGACGGTCGTGTCGGTAATGCCGATTTTCTTTTGGAATTCTTGTTCCGCCTTGCGCGAAACACAAACGATCTTGTCAAACGCCGCGTATGCCTGCTTTACCTCATCCAAATCATTAAAGTTGGCGGTTATGCCCTTGCAGCTTGAAAAATCGGCATGGACCCAAGCCACCTTTTTGGCGTTTTTATTGCCGGAGCCGCTGACGATCTTCACCGATCTGCCGCGGAAAAACGCTACCTCCGCATCATAATGCTCTTTGCCGACGTAGTAGTCATACAGCGCCTTGGCAGAGGCGCGGGTCTCCCACAAGCCTGCGTCGTACTTCACATGGCGAATATAGGGGATTTTTTGCCCGATATGCTTTTTTGGCGGCTTGTAAATAAAGTGTACCTTGTCGTTCAGCTCATTTTGCAGGGAGAAGTCGGGATTAAAGATCATGACGGTCACATCATGACCGCGCTGCGCCAACGCGTTGGCAATGGTGATTTGTACGCGCTCCAGTCCTCCCGTTCTGAGCGACGGTAAAATGAAGAGTATTTTTTTCATGATCGCCTCTTGATCTTACGGCAGTAAAAATCGTAAAAGCTGTTCCAATAGTGATCCTTGTAAAACAGCCGCATCAGCCGTTTGGAGTTTTTGGTGAGGATACACTCCCTGATTCCCTGCGTCAGCTTGGTTTGCGCCACTGCGGTTTCGGCGCGCTGTTGGTTATACGGTGCCTCAAGGATTTGGTTAATGTAGTCGTGCTTCTGCTTGCCGGAAAAATTCCAGCGCGGATTGCGGCAAAAGCTTGCGTCGCGCAGGATCGCCATATAGAACCAGCGGTCAATATACTCGCGCGCCGCGCCCTCGTAAATGCCGTAGTCGCGGTAGTCCTGTTCCAGCGTCGTATTATAAAGGATGTCGATCTCCCAGATGTTCTGCGGAAACTTCATCCACACTTTTTTTTGATCGTTTTCGCGGTAATAATAGAGCGCGTCCTGTATGGAGTACATCGAGTTGATACAGCGGAAATACGCCATGTTGAACAGCGCGTCCTGCGAACGCCGTGTGTCGGGGAAGGAAAGGTTGTTTTTCTTGATCAGCGAATTGCGGTATACCTTGTTCCACGGCGGATTGAGTACGGCGGAGGATACCAGTCCGTGATATTGCTTGCGGCAATCGGCGGCGGTTTGACATGCCGCTGCCGGCGGAATCCGTTCGCCGTGCTTTTCTTCCTTATCGCCGGTTATGCGTATCTCCTGCGCGCCGTATACCAGTAAATCTACATTTGTTTTGTTTAACAGCGCTTCCAAAACGGCAAGGGCTGTTTCATCGACCCAGTCGTCCGAATCATAAAACAGCAAAAATTCGCCCTCCGCCTTGGAGATGCCGTTGTTGCGCGCGGCTCCTGCGCCGCTGTTGGGCTGGGTGTGCACCTTGATGCGGCAGTCGTCTGCGGCGTACCGCTCGCAGATACTCAGACTGTCGTCCTTGGAGCCGTCGTCGATCAATATCAATTCAAAGTCGCCGTATGTCTGCGCCTGCATCGACCGAATAAAGCGGTCTAAAAACGGCGCCGTGTTGTATACGGGCGAAATAACAGAAAACTTAGGCATTGTTTTTCCTTTCATAAAACGCCATAAACCGTTTGGTGCCCATCAGCATCAGCATCAGCGCCTTGGAAACGGTTTTGGGGTCGCGGGCATACAGCATTTTTTTATAGCATTTCTCGTATGGTTTTATATAGGTTAAAAACGCGTCCTTGTCCGCCTGCTCGATCTTGCCGACGGAAAAAATGTTGATGATCAGGTAGTTGGAGGCGTAGCCGACAAAATGCGGATAATGCTTGGCGTTGGGATTCATCAGCATTTCGTACGCTACGATCACGCGGTCGCGTTTTTTCTTCATGATTTTTTCGGTGTCCTTGGTGCGGATAATGGAGCCTGCCGTGTGGCGGTAGGCATAAAACGTACCGTAAGACAGCATCACAGCCGGTTCGCTCAGGAAAACCCGCGCAAGCCATTCGTCGTCCTCGTGGTAAATGCCCTCGTAAAAGAATAGCTCGTGTTCGGTGCAAAAGCTGCGGCGGATCATCTTGGTCTGCGCCTTTGTGACCCAAATGCCGTTCGTTTGGTAAAGGGAGTCGATAAAATCCCTGCCGCGGTGAACGGTGTTTTCCTCCCATGAGCCGCGCGGATGGACGATAACGGTTTCCTTCAATTCCGCATCGTACTCAACGGGCAAAAAGCAGAAGAGGTCGGGAAGCGCTTCGCGTACCGCGCTTTCGATCTGCTCCAGCGCGTCGTTGCCTTTCAGCGCGTCGTCGCTGTCCAAAAGCAGCAGGTATTCGCCCGTTGCCTTTTGTATGCCGCAGTTACGCGCGGATGACAGTCCGCCGTTTTCCTTGTGGACAACCGTGATATTGTCATGTGCTTCTGCGTAAGAGTCGCACAGCTTGTCGCTGCCGTCTGTGGAACCGTCGTCAATAATGAGTATTTCCCAATTGTCGAAGGTCTGGTTCAGGACGCTGCCGATACACTCATCCAAATACTGCTTGGCGTTGTATACGGGAACGATGATGGAAAAAAAGGGTTGTTTCATAGCGCTCACCTCTTGTGAAGCGTGTGGAGTAAATATTGTTTGGCGCGGTAATGCGGCGGCAGGTCAAACGGCTTGCAAAATTCCCTGCGTATGCGTTCATCTGGCTCAGCCTGCATAGGATGCAGCTCTGCCGTGTTGTCGGATTTAATGTAAAACGGATTCTGTTCGTCAGACAGCGCCTGATTGTTTGTACCGCTGCCGTCGTGACCTATGCTTTGGATAAGCGAACGGACGGGTACGATATTGTACATGCCGTTGCGGTACATGGCGTAGTCAAAGCGGATCGCCCAGGAGTTTATCTTGCCTGCCATTTGGTCGTCAAGCATACCGGAGCGGTCGTTGCCCCAGCGGTTAAAGCCTCGTCTGAGCGACATGCTGCGGCGGAAAGCGGAGTGATCGGAAACATCCCAGTCCACTCTTTCCCAGCGATCCTGCCAGGTCGCCCATGCGTAGCTGCTGCTGCGCTGGGTTTTGATAACGTCGCAGCTGTAGTCCTTAGGCAACTGCAGTGGTACTGTATATCCGCCGACCGACCATACGGTTTTGTCGTTTTGATAAAAGTCCAAAGCCTCGTTCATAAAGCTCAAAAAGCCCTCGTTAGCGACCGCGTCGTCCTCAACGACAATAACTTTGCCGTGTTTGCGGATCACCTCGGTGACGCCGCCGATAACAGACGCTGCCAAGCCCTTGTTTTTTTGAGATACAGTCAGACGAAAGGACGCAAAGCGGTTTTTAAAGCTCTCGGCTACCGCCTTTACCTCATTTTGAAGCGCGCGTCCATCTTCGGTTTTGGGACCGTCGATAAACAGATACAGCTCGGATCCCTGCGCTCCTTTGTTGCCTGCAAGCGCGGTAAGGGTCTTTAGCAAATGCTTAGGACGGTTATATGCAAATACAATAATAGGTGCGTTCATGGCGTCAACTCATTTCTGCGCGGCAATTTGACTGAACGCATCCTGCAGTGCCGCGATATTGCTTTTTATGTCATATTCCCGACGCGCTCTTATTCTGCCTTTTTCGCTTAGCTTTGCGGCAAGAGACGGGTCGCTGAATACATTATCTATATACTGTGCAAGCTGAGCCGTGTCGGAGGACGGATACAGCAGCACCTCGTCGGGCGACGTTGCCAGATCGCGTATACCGCCAACGTCGGAGGCGATCGACGGCACGCCCAGCATCATGGCTTCCGCCAGCGAATTCGGGGAATTCTCAATTGTGGAGGGCAGCACATATACATGCGCCTTTAAGTATTCGCGCTTCATATCCTCCTCGTTGAGCTCGCCGAGCAGCTCTATGTGCTGCTCCAGTCCGTACTGCTTTACAAGGGATTTTATGTAGCGGATATAAGAGCTGTCCTTTAGCTCTTTTTGAGTCAGTGATTTTTGAACGGGATTATAGCCGGAAACCGCGATTTTTAAATCGGGGTAGCGCGGTACTAACCGCTGTGCTGCTTCCAACATAAAATGGAAGCCCTTGATGGGGTAGTAGTACTGGCAAATAAAAATGCGGTGCCGTTCGCAGTTGTCCGCGCTCCACTGTCCGGTATAAAAACAGTCGCGCAGGATGTCTCCGCATTTGAAGTAACGCGCGTCAGGGTGGTACAGCTCTACGATAGAACGGTCGGCGGAGGTTCTTCCGATAAAGTAACGGCTGAGCATTACCGCGCGTTCTTCTTTTTCCGCGCGTTCCTTTACCGCCTGCTTTTCCGCGGCAATATTCTGTTTTCGCAACAGGTCGCGGAACAACCATCTGTTGACGATTTTTTCGGGGACTCCGTCTGTGTAGTGTTCATAACACGCGCGGCTGATACCCTGCAAAAACATAACGGTTTTGTTCAGAGCGTTTTTATCCTCGCACGTTTGAAGGGCATACCAGGAGTAGGAGTTTTCTGTACCGAATATGACCACCAGATCGACGTCACCGGTCAGGTCGCCTAACTGCGTCAGAGGATAGACCCGGACGGTTTTGCTGCCGACAGAAGCGTCGGTCGGCTCCGTAACGTGTCTTGTGACAAAAACATAGGTTGCGTCCAAAAAGGTGACAATGCTTTTTGTCCAGCTCGGACAGTGCAGCATGCCGTTTTTAACGGTAGCGGGACATATAAATAGCAGTTTCATGATGTGGTTTCCTTTTTGTCGAATAAGTTGAGGTTCAGTTGCGGCGCAAGCGCGCCTTCCGGACGTTCGTTGCCGTCCGTGCGGTATATGGTACACAGCACGATGGGCATGCAAACGCATAAATAGTCAAGCCACATGCCCGTGTTGAGTGCGGACATGACGATACACTGCGCGAATGCCCAAATAACAAAGCTGTAGGCAGGCTTGTCGCGGAAAGGTCTGCAAAAGTTTTTGAAGATCGCGCGGTACATCATAAACATCAGTCCGGCGCCCAGCAATCCAAAGCGCGCCAGCGTGTCAAATATCATGGAGTGTCCGCCTACGCGCATTTTGCCGGAAAGGAAGGTTCCCAGAATGGGGTTTTGTATAAAGGTGGTCAGGGAGGTCATGTACAGCTCCATGCGGTTGTCCTCCAAATCGTTGACGGCGTCCGCACCGCTGAATACGGCGGTCATTTTGGTGGACATTTCCTCGTTGCCGATCATCTCGCCGACAAAGCCCAAAAAGTTTACCATAAGCGGAGCCAGCGCAACCATCATCAGCAGTCCGCCGCCGAACAGCAGGGCAAAGCGCTTGGGCGGAATGTTAGCCGGTACGAAGAAAAGAACGGAGGAGAACATCACGGTCATCAGCGCCATAGTGTAGGCTGTGTTGATCGCAAGCGAAATAGCCAGAACAGCGGCGCCGATCCCAAAGATAAAGCGGATGCGTTTTGTCTTTGCCGCGATTATGGCAAGCGGGTACATCAGTACCGCAAAGTAAGAAAAGAAAAAGCCGCCGACATTTTGCCAGTCAAGAGCGATGGCAACGGGATCCTGCGAGTTTGAGGTCGTCGCCAAAATTCGCGCGGCGTTGGGATTGTTGATACAGCCGATGATAGTGGTGATAGCGGTAATGACAAATGACAGCACGAGCACCGCCGTATACAGGTCATAATCGGCGTGATTGTTCATCATGTTGAAGCCCATAAAAAGCGGCATCAAAAACAGGAGCACCTGATATCCCGACAAAAGGATATCCTCCGTTCCCTTGACAAAAAGCAGATCGAGCATTTCGTAAAAAATAAACGGTATCAGCGAAAAAACCAGAGTTTTGATATCTCGCAGATGGCAGGTGACCAGCGAATACAGCACCGTAATAAGCACGATACCCATGTATATGTAAGTGGAAAGATAGGTGCTGAAGGCTCTGGATACTATCGGCACGATGGTATACATCAGGATAAAGATGACGGTCAGCTTTTTTACGTTCAGACGTTTGATGAACTTTTTAAGTGATTCTAAAACTTTATTTCCCATTTGATTTATTTGACTTGCGCAGACAAAAAGTCGAGAATTTTCTTTGCCTGCACAGTGTTGGATTTGTTTTTAAGTACAAACTCCCTTGCAGCCCTGCCTTTTTCACGGCGTTCGCTTAACGAAGCGGAGAAGAAGAGCTTCAAAGCTTTTGCGATCCCCTCGGCGTTTTCCTCCTCGATCAGGCTTACATAGGGAATATATTCGTCGGGCATACCCGGAAGATGCGTTGTGAGCAGCGGAGTGCCTGAAACCATGTACTCCATGTTTTTGGAAGGGAAGGAGTATTTGGTGTACTCGGGAGCGGACGGACGCGGATTGACGAGCAGCGAGGCTTTTTGCTCCTCTGCAACGATCTCGCTGTTCTTTTTTACGCCTAAATAGCAGACGTTGTCGTAGTTTTTACACAGCTCTTCCAGCTCCTTACGGAAGTCGCCTTCGCCGTAAATGTGCAGCCGCGACCCGGGAACAGCGGCTTGAATAAAGCCCTCCGTAAGCGCGCGGATGCCGTAGATCTTTTTCAGACTGCCGGCGTACAAAATGGTTTTCAGCCCTTCGGTCTCCTCATACGTCGGCACCTCTTCGGGAGCCGGAGCGTGGCTGTCCACATGACCCTCCAGCACGATATGAGGCATGCCGCGGTGGTTGACGCGTCCGTTCATCTGCTCGGTCAGCAGTATAAAGCCGTCGGCTTTGTTGAACAAACGGTTGTTAACGTTTTTTGCAGTGCCGCTCTGCCGCTCCATGTCGGGCAGGTCGGTCACGATGGTTACGGCGGGGATTTTTTTCAGCCTGCAGCCCAGCGCCATTCCGTAGGCGTTGGCAAGGTTAAGGCAGTCGTATATAGCATAGGTGTCCGCTGTCTTTTTTGTTTTAAGCACGCTGAAAAGGGTACCGAACAGTATCATCAGCTGACGCAGCACAGGAAAGTTGAACGTTGTGATATAGTGATAATGCGCGTTGCCCTCCTGCTCGTCGGGCTCACGTACAAGCTTGCGTGCCGTTACCGCGCGGTTAACGGGCAAGCCGGAAATGCATTTGACCTGCGCTCCGTTTTCCGCCAGTCCCTTTATCATAAGACCGTGATATTTTTGGTCCGGCATCAGCGCGGCGTTATTGCGTTCACTTATTATGCGGTTGTAGGTTTTGTCCGTACAGTTGGAAAATCCGTATAGAATCTGCATTACAGTTGCGCATATCCTCTCAGTGTTATTTTTCTGCCGGCTCGGAAGTCGGGCAGCGGCTTGCTCGGCACGCCTGATGACGCGCCGGTGCGGTCGATCAGCACTCCGTCATCGTTGTAGTCGGGATGCACCATTATCTCGGTGTTGTCCGGAATATCCGCGCCCTGCACATCCATCGGATAGGCAAAGTAGTCGGTGGTGCAAAAGCCCTCGCGCCGAAGCTGTTTGTTAAAACGGTTTTTTAGTATTTTTTTATAGAACGGTATCGCGCCGACGTTCCGGTGCAGGCGGAGCTTTGTGATCCCGTGCTCCTTGCACACGCGATGCGCAATGGGCGCGATATATATATCGGTATGGATATGGTGGTGGGAGTCTGCGTGGGTAATGGTGATGCCGGCATCCTCCAGACGCTTTATCTGAGCGGAGAGCTCTTGGTAAACAGCGTCCTGTTCCTCCTTGGAAAGCTTTTGGTTTCGTGTATTTTTGCGGCAGAAAACGCCGTTTTCGGTCAGGGACGGAAACTGCAAGATGTCCTTGGTCAGCGGTTTACCCTCGGTCAGGTTTAGATGGATACCGATTTGACTGAAAAAGCCCTGCTCCTTAGCCAGCGTTACCGCCGGGTCAAAATACTCGCCCGTTGCCATCATTGTGGTGTCGGTTATCAGCCCCTCGGCGAACGCCTGCGCTATCGCCTTTGAGCAATGCTCGTTTAGTCCGTAGTCATCGGCGTTGATGATCACGCGCGGTGTGTTTTCCATGTTTGTCCTCCTGATGCGGTCATTCGATCGAGCGTTTTGCTATTGCTTTATACGAAAAGGTTTCCAAGCCCTTTTTCTCTGCCACAAGCCGCATTGCCTGCAAGTTATCAAGAGCGGTACGAATGACCTCTTGATACTCGTTTTCAGTGTCGTTTTCAAAGAACAGACAGTTGCCGTTCAGGTCGATATGGTTACAGCCTTCGATCCTTTTAAATACGCACGGCTTGCCCATGCCGACAGCCTCCTCCCAAAGTACGGAGTGAAGTCCGGGAAAAGCGACCAGATCGGCGGCGGCAAAGTCGGTGTAAATGTCTGACGGAGCGCGCCATCCGATATAAACTATCCGGTCGTCAAGATAGCTGTCAAATTCTTCCTTTAGCTTTGGCATAACGCTGCCGAATACGGCAAGCTTTACGCGGCTGTCGGGATAATTCCTTACAGCCTTCATCAGCTTTAATACCTGAGGCTTGTTGTGGTCGATCTTTCCGCCCGTTACAATAACTATATCGTCGTCGCCAAAGCCGTATTCACGGCGGCGCTGCTCCCTGACCTGCGGTTCACGGGCAGCGGCGACTATATTGTCATCCGCACCCATCACGAGCAGAGCGCATTGCTTTGCCGGTATACCGTAGGCATCCTGCAAAAAGTCCACACGCGCCGGCAAAACGCCGTAAAACCGTTTTGTGTAGGGGATAAGCTTGTGGGCAGCGTGCTTCCAAATCACCCCGTGCAAAATCTTTTTGGACAAAAATCCATGCGCGCTGTTGTTGTAGTCCGCATGGTTGTCTACAAATACCGTTACATTAGGGTGCTTTTTAATGTATTTAACAACTGTTGAGGCGTCAAGGAACTGACAGCCGTGAATAAACAAAATATCGGCTTGAAATCCTTCGAGCGCCTGAGTCAAGCCCTGATAGCGCCGCAGCTTTCTGTATACACGGCTCGGATTTTTGTATTGCAGCCTTGTTACGGGGATGCCGTGTTCATTATTGTAGAACGGCTCTCCGGTATAAGTGGTAAACGTGCCGCTTTTATCAAAGCAGTCGGTTGAAGCGATGATCGCGACTTCGTGACCCAATGCCTTATGAAACTTGGTTATCTCGTTTTCCTGATAAGAAAAACCGTCTGAATAGAAATTGGCTAAACACAAGTGAGCTATTTTCATGGCTTGTTCACCTTCCTGCGGATAGATGTCTGCCTTGGCAGGGTGTTTTATGTGCGGTTATTTATCTGCGGCAGCTTCGATACATGAAACATACCGCTGACTGCAAATAAGCTTATCTGCGTTGTTTTTGACATACTCTCTGCTGTTTGTTTTGCCGGACTGACGGCGGCTGTGCTTTTTGATAGCGTCGGCTAACTGTTTAGGATCCTCCGGCTCTATGCAAACGCCCGCGCCCGACGCTTTGAGCACGTCCGCGAGCTCACTGTCTGTGTCAAACGCGGCTATGATAGGTGTGCCGCACGCCATAATGCTCCACAGCTTGCTGGGCATGGCTATGCCGCCGACTCCTTTTTTGCAGGTGATGATAGATACGTCACCCAGGCTGTAGACCTCGGACACGCGATCCATCGGCAGCAGCGGATTAATGATCACATTTTGCAGCTGCTCTTGGTGTACGATTTCTTTAGCCTGCTCAAACTCAGCGCCGCCGCCGAAAATAACAAAACGGATGCTGTCGTCGTCTTTGAGCAGCTTTGCTGCCTCCAAAATAACACCTGCACCCTGTGAAGCGCCGAAGTTGCCGGCGTACACAACATTAAATTTGCCGCGGTCAATGTCAAATTCCTCAAATAAACGGTTGTCCTCTTTGGGAACAGGGTGCACTTCTTCGGCGTCTATCCAGTTGCTGACGGTCAGCAGCTTGCTTTGAGGCACGCCCTTGTCGAGCAGATTGCGCTCTACCGAGTGCGAAAGCACGATAACGCTTGAGCACAGCAAATAAGTTTTTTTCTCGACCCGCGCGCCTATACGGTACAGCCACGAGTTGTTTGTCGTCATGCCCGTTGTTACCAGTGAGTCCGGAAAAACATCCTGAAGCGAGTAAACAAACGGCACCTTTAGTTTTTTTGCAAGCTTGCCGACAAACAGTCCCTGTGTGGGCGGTGTGCTTACGGCAAAAATAACGTCCGTGTCGCGGAACCGTCTGCCAACCCGGTTGCCTCTCATGTTGCACCAAAAGTATCTGAACGCCCTGATAATGGGGTTTCTTCCTTCGATCGGCGCCCAATAGCGGTACACCTCAACGCCGTCTATGGTTTCGTGCCTGATAGATTTATATTTTTTGGCGGTTTCCTTCGGAATACCGCGGGAAGGGGTAGGACACACCACAGTGACGCGGTGTCCGGCGTGGATAAGCCCTTCTAAAATGTCATGCTCCAAATGAGTAAATCCAATGATTTCCGGAGCGAAATATGCGTCGATAATTAAAATGTTCATGTTTTTTTGCGATAGTGGTATACGTTCATCGCTCTTCCCTCGGGAGTGACAAACTGATAAGAAAATCTGAATTCGTTCTTTTTATAAAACGCGTTAGCGTGATCATTGTCGACCGCGTCGGTTTCAAGTGTAATATAGTCGATTATGTCAAAATCCGTGTTGTTCTTCATCTCGGTGATCAGCTTTGATCCTACGCCGTGCTTGCGGTACTCAGGGTCAACGCCGATAGACGACAGCTTTACGGTACGGACGTTGCGCTTGGTTGTGGACGGCATTTTCAACGCGCGGAACAGCTTGGCGCAAATAGACGGCTTACGCAAAAACGCCAAGAAAGAATGCCATCCAAAGGTCAACAGGTGCCGTTGGATCATATACTTATATAGATTGCTGATATTGGTGACATAAGCTATAAACCCGATAGGACGGTCTCCGTCAAACGCCATCAGCACCGTGCTGTCCTCAAACTCACACATCGAGCGATACATACAGTATAAAAACCCACGGTCCATGGATGACAAAAAGAAGCCCTTGAAGGTAAGTAAATGCAAGTCAACAACCGTGTTTAACGCATCCTTTTCATCAGGTTCGATTTTTCTGATAGTTATTGTCATTGTTTAGACTCACCCAAGCTTCATGCTTACAAATTAGGATGCGGCGTTGAGCCTGCGCATGCCGCGTTATATATCATATGCCTTTAAAGTGTCATAAAAACATAAAATTATCCCAACTAACATCTTATCATATAGGGTGTAATTTGTCAATGTGTTATATAAAAAATCAAATTATGTTAAATAAGTGATTCAATAGTTATAATATGCCTGCAATTTTTGATACTTAAACTTGCATTTTTTACCGGTCAACAAGAAAAAGTATAAGCGGATGCCTTTAGGACATATATAAAACGCAAAGAAAAAAACAATGATTATTAGCAAATCATACATAAAAATAGCTAAAATGTCATTGACTTTTTGGCGGAAAAGGGGTATTATTAGCTTAGATAATTATATGCAGTACTGTAAATAATCGGAAGGAATAATAAACACTAACGATGCATGCTACTTTAGTGCAGGAGGGACGGAAATGGACAGATATTTTTTTGATCCCGCAACAATGGCGGTGCTGGAAAAGCTGCGTGTACCGTTTGCGGTATATCAGTTTATAAACAAGCGTGTGGTCACAGTTATGCTGTCCGACGGATTATGCGAGCTTTTTGGCTACGACGACAAGGAAAAAGCGTATCATGATATTGAAAACGACAGGTATGTCGATACGCATCCGGACGATGTCGCGAGCATTGCAAGCGAAGCGTTCCGTTTTGCCACACAGGGCGGAAAATACGAGGTCATTTACAGATCACTTACAAAAAACCGCCCCGAATACAATATAATCCACGCGATCGGCGAGCACGTTTATACCGAAGACGGCACGCGCCTTGCCTATGTTTGGTATACCGACGAGGGCGTTTACTCCGCCGAGAGCGAGAGTGAAAACAAGGAGAATAAGCTGACATCTTCTCTTTATAAAACTCTGCACGAGGACAGCATGTTAAAAGAGAATTACTATGACGTACTGACAGGGCTGCCTAATATGTCGTATTTCTTTGAGCTTGCCGAGGCATGGCGCAAAATAACGGTTGGCTTGGGAAAAACTCCCGCGCTGCTGTTTATGGACTTGTGCGGAATGAGGTACTACAACCGCAAATACGGTTTTTCCGAGGGCGACAAGCTTTTGCGGCGGTTTGCCGGGGTTCTGAAAAATCAGTTCAGCAACGAAAACTGCAGCCGCTTCAACGCCGATAACTTCTGTGTATTTACACATTCGGATAATTTGGAATTGACGCTGCGCAGTCTGTTTGCCGAGTGCAATACCACCGGCGCTTCCGTGTCGCTGCCCGTGCGCGTGGGTATTTATCTTGACGTTGACGGCTTGACCGACGTCAGCACCGCCTGCGACAGGGCAAAGTATGCCTGCGACACCATGCGCAACGCCTTTGTTTCGGGCTTCCGTTACTTTGATACCTCAATGCTTGAAAAGGCGGAGGCTTCACAGTACATAATAGATAACTTTGAAAAGATGCTTGCCGAGGGCGGGATACAAATGTATAACCAGCCCATTATCCGTACCGCAAACGGCAGAGTGTGTGACGAGGAGGCGTTGGCGCGCTGGAACGACCCCGAAAGAGGCTGGCTGTCTCCGGCTTTCTTTATTCCTATTTTGGAGGAAGCCAGGCTTATATACAAGCTCGACTTATTTATCGTAGACCAAATTATCGAAAAACTAAAAATTCACCGGGAAGAGGGACTGTTTGAGGTTCCTGTTTCCGTTAATCTGTCGCGCGTGGATTTTGACGCCTGCGACATGGTCGAAGAGATCCGCCGCCGTGTTGACGACGCAGGTATCGGTCGTGACAAGCTGATAATCGAAGTGACCGAATCCTCGGTAGGCAAGGATTTTGAGTTCATGAAGGAGCAGATCGAACGCTTCCGCAGTCTTGGCTTTAAGGTTTGGATGGACGACTTCGGCAGCGGCTACTCCTCGCTTGATATGCTGCAAAGGATCCGCTTTGACCTGATCAAATTCGACATGCGCTTTATGAAGGACTTTGATATCAGCGAAAAAAGCCGTATCATGCTCACCGAGCTTATCCGCATGGCTATTGCGCTTGGTATCGACACGGTCTGCGAGGGCGTGGAAACAGAGGAGCAGGTCGAATTCTTGCGCATGGTCGGCTGTACCAAAATGCAGGGCTATTACTTCTGCCGCCCTATCCCGATGCAGGATATTTTGGAACGCTACCGCAAAGGCACGCAAATCGGCTTTGAAAACCCCGACGAAACCGATTACTACGCGGCTATAGGAAAAATCAATCTGTATGACCTCGCCATCGTGTCCAACGAGGACAAGGCGGCGTTTGAGCGTTACTTCAATACCGTGCCTATGGCGATTTTTGAAATGAACGACGAGCAGTTCCGCATGGCGCGCTGCAACAACAGCTTCCGTGCCGCGCTTGACAAATTGTTCGGCAATAAGCTGACAATGGGCGAATGGCTGTACTTTTCCGAATCGGAAAACAAGCAGGGCAGCGGTATTATTAAGGCTGCAGGGGAGTGCAACGAAATCTTAAATAAAATGATGGTCAACGAAGAGCTCAGCAACGGTTCGGTCGTGCAGGGCTTTGTAAAACACCTTGCCGTCAATCCTGTAACCGGTACAAAGGCTATCGCTGTAGTTATACTGGCGGTGACCGACTCCAAGGATATGCCCATGACCTTTACCCACCTTGCCAAGGTGCTGTCCTCCGACTATATCAACCTGTTTTACGTCAATATCAAAAACGATAAATATATCGAATACAGCTCCGATTCCGCGGTCGAGCGTCACGGCAATGACTTTTTCGAGGCGAGCAGAAACGACGCGCTGCGCCTGATCAGCAAAAAGGATCAGGAATTATTTAAAAGGGCGTTCAATAAAGATACCATCCTCCGCGCAATAGATGACCGCGGTTCGTTTACGCTGAGCTATCGGCTGATGATCGACGGTATACCTACCTTTGTAAGCCTAAAGGCGGTTAAGGCAAAGGATGACCCGGATCACTTGGTCATCGGTGTCAATAACGTAGACGCGCAAATCAGACAACAGGAGGCGCTCGATCACTTAAAGAACGAGCGTGATAAGTATTCGCGTATTGCCGCGCTGTCGGGAGAATTCATTTGTGTGTATATGGTCGATCCCGTGACAAACCGTTATAGAAAGTCGTCCGACATTTCCTCCTACGGTTATCTGGCGCTTCCAGATCAGGGCGAGGATTTCTTTGCGGAAACGCTTGAAAACGGCAGGAATTGTATCGCTCCCGAGGATTATGAAATATTCACCAAGGCATGGACAAAGGAGAACATCCTCCGTGCGATAGAAGACAACGGAATGTTTATGCTCAACTACCATCTGATAACCAACGGTATAGCCACACCCGTTACCCTGATGGCGGCATTGATCACTGAGAAAAACAAGAAGCAGCTTATCGTGGGTGTAACCAACGTTGCCGCGCGGATGAACCACGGTAATAATATTCAGTAAAATAAAAACTGCCGCACTGCCCGGGCAAGCGCCTAAGCAGTGCGGTATGGTTTATACAAACATATAATCCATTTGATATTTCTTTTCGACAGGCTCGTTGTGCATATCTATCACGGCGGTTCTGTTTTCGTCGGGAAGTGTATGCCGCGCTCCTTTTGTACTCAGGGGCGCTTTTGTTGTGACTGCCTTTGCTGCCGATGCTGCGACAGTAGCCGCGCCAATGGCAAAAATCAATGTTTTGATCATTTTACTGTCTCCTTTGCTGTTTGATGTGCCCAGTATAACACACCGAGTATAACAAAATATTTACAATAAAATTAAAGTTTAAAAGAATTTCTTTTTGTTATGGTTTTGTAATGCTCTTTGTGATATAATACCAAATAGTTAAGGCGCAAAGGAAGAAACACTCCGTTGTCCTTCACAACACAGTAAAGGAGAGAACAGTATGGAATTTATTTTAACGACTGAAAACCTCACCAAGAAATACGGCGAAAAGGTTGCCGCGGGCAACATCAATATTCGTATTCGCGAGGGTGAGATCTATGGCTTGATCGGCAGGAACGGCGCAGGAAAAACCACTATCATGCGTATGATAAGCGGTCTTTCCAAGCCCACAAGCGGCAGCTATACATATCACGGAGACAACAAGGCGGGTATCGGCGTGCTGATAGAAAGCCCGGGTATCTACCCAAAGCGCTCCGCGTTCGACAACCTTAAAATAAAGTGTATCGCCAAGAACTGCTATACCAAGGAATACGTTGACGGTCTGCTGGAAACCGTCGGACTTGCGGACACAGGCAAAAAGCCTGCCGGCTCGTTCTCGCTGGGTATGCGCCAGCGTCTGGGTATCGCATTGGCGCTCGCCGGCGACCCAAAGCTTATCGTGCTGGACGAACCCATCAACGGTCTTGACCCTCAGGGTATCGCCGAGATAAGACAGACTCTTGAAAAACTCAGGGATGAAAAGGGCATTACCGTTATGGTATCCAGCCACATCCTCGACGAGCTCGGCAAGATAGCGGATTCCTACGGCATTATCAACCAGGGCGTGCTGATCGACGAGTTCACCAACGAGGAGCTTATACGCCGCTGCGGAAAGTATATTAATATAGTTACCAACGACAACAACAAGGCGCTTGATGTTATCCGCTCAATGGGCATTGATACCGTTTCGATCACCGGCAACTGCGTTCGTGTTGACGAAGGGATCGAAAGAGCGGCGGAAATCAACAGAACACTGGTCAACGGCGGTATCGACGTTCATGAACTGCATGTGTCCAATATTTCGCTTGAGGACTACTACTTTAGCCTGACGGGAGGTAACAGAAATGAATAATTTGATCAAGATGGAGTGGTATAAGCTAAGAACCACCAAGATGTTTTACGTGCTGCTGGGCGTTGTGTTCGGCATCAATGTACTTCTCAACGCGGTAATTCCCGTGGTGTTTCGGTTGATCGTGCCGAATCAGGCGACATCGCCTTCCAAGATCTCTGATATGATCTCATCCCCAATGAGTATAGGATTGCTTATGCTCTGCGTATTTATGTCGGCTGTATCCTTCCTGTACAGCGACTTTACCGGCGGATATATAAAGAACATTGCCGGTCAGGTAAAAAGAAGAGGCAACATTGCTATCGCAAAGTTTGTTGTAGTCGGTATCCATAACCTGATCTTCTTTGTTGTAGGTTCGGCTTCATGCGTTCTCGGCGCAGCGCTGGGCGGCACGCTTTCTTTAGAAGGCAACATAGGGAGCGCACTGCTGACCCTGCTGCTCAAATGGCTGCTCTCCATGGCGATCGCCTCCATTTTCCTGTTCATCACAGTGGGCTTGAACAGCAAGACCTTTGCGGTTATTGCAGCGGTCATCTTTGCGGTCAACGCGCTTTCGCTTGCATATTTGGGAATCAATACAGCTGTTGCTACTGTCTTTAAGTGGCAGAACTTCAGCTTCGGCGATTATATGCCTGACGCCCTGATGGGCTCCGTCAACGTGGAAACCGGTTCGCTGGTAGTTAACGCGCTTATCGTTTCCGCCGTGTTTATCGTAGGCTTTTTGCTGCTGACAGTGAAAACCTTTGAGTCACGCGACGTAAAATAACAAAATAAGTAAAAGGGTCTGACCCAAAACTCCTATGAGTTTGAGTCAGACCCGTTTTGTGTTGAATAAAATCAGCAGAACTTGACCGCGGTGCCCCATGCGAGGATCTCCGCCGCGCCTTCCATAATAGACGCGCTGGAAAAGTGAACGTTTACGATTGCGTCCGCGCCCATGCTCTGAGCCTGACTTATCATGCGCTGTACAGCAACGTCACGCGCTTCCGCAAGCATCTTGGTGTAGGAGCCGACTTCGCCGCCTACAAGGTTACGGAAGCCTGCGCCGATGTCCTTGAACGCGTTCTTGGACTGAACGGTGTTGCCCGAAACCATGCTGAGCATCTGTAAATTTCTTCCTTCAATAGTGGGGGTGTTAACAACAATCATGTGAATTCTCCTTGTATAATTGATTTTTATATGCTTGCGCATTTAGTATTTGTAATTATATCACAGCTTTTCTTTTTATTCAAGAATAAATAGCAAAAAACACTTGAACAAACCCATACGCCGTGGTATACTGAATATGAAGCAAAAAAACAGCTGATTTATAATAATTATTTGGGCAAGCTGACGGAAATTCCGCGCTTTTGCCTTATTAAAAAAGGAGTGAACCGAACATGATTGGCATTATTTGCGCACTTAAAATCGAGGTCGAAGGCTTAAAAACCTTGATGGATTCCCCCGAAACCACAACAAAGGCGGGGCTGACGTTTTTCAGCGGCAAGATTTTTGACAAGGACGTTGTGCTGCTGGAATGCGGCGTGGGCAAGGTCAACGCTGCCGTCGGCACGCAGATCATGATAGACCTGTATAAGCCCGACGTGGTCATCAACTCCGGCATAGCCGGAAGCCTTACCAAGCAGCTTACTGTCGGCGATATAGTTATTTCAAGCGACTGCGTTGAGCATGACATCAACTGTACCGAGCTGGGCGAGCCCAGAGGTCAGATCTGGTTTACCGACGAAAAGAGGATCGACATTCCCGCCGACAAGGAGGCAGGCGATAAGCTCGCTCAATGCTGTCAGAACCTCGGCGCTCATGTTAAAGTAGGCAGGATAGCGACGGGCGATATCTTTGTTACTTACCGTTCCAAGCGCGAATTCATCGCCTTTGAGTTTGACGCGCTCTGTTGCGAGATGGAGGGCGGCGCGGTCGGTCATGTGTGCTATATGAACAAGGTGCCGTTTGTAATTCTTCGTTCCATCAGCGACGACCTAAAGTTCAACAAGGCGGAAAACTACGAGGAATTCAAGCAGCTTGCCGCGGACAGAACCATAAAGGCGCTCAAAAAGTTTATTCAGCTTGACTGATATCATTTCCTTATAAACATGGTCGGAAGACAGGCTTGTATAATTTCAGCCCGCGCTTCCGACCTTTTATGTTTTTATACTAATTCCTGATAGAAAGTAGACTTATATTTTGCGAGGATATTTTTCGCAAGACAAGGCGAAGAACGCAGCAAGGCTGGCGCCTTGCAAGGACGACAACGCAGTATTGCGGAAAATAGACCGCAAAGATTGTCTACTTTTTATTAGGTATTAGTATTATTTTTGTCAGCGGATAGCGTCCTTCATTTCCTTAACATACGCGCCTATATGCTCTGGCGCAGCCGTTCCGTATTGAGCCAGCTGTTTTATGATAGCGGAGCCGACTATAGCGCCGTCGGAAATATCCGCCATCTTCTTTGCCTGTTCGGGAGTGGAGATACCGAAGCCTATAGCGCAGGGGATGTCGGTGTTTTTGCGGATGATGCTAACAATGGACTCTAAGTCTGTATTGATCTCGCTCCTTACGCCGGTGACTCCCAGACTTGAAACAAGGTAGATGAAGCCCTCGGCTTCCTTTGCAATCATACCGATACGGTTTTCGGAGGTAGGCGCGATAAGTGAAATCAAATCCACGCCGTATTTGCGGCAAACCGGCAAAAACTCCTCCCTTTCCTCAAACGGAATATCGGGCAGGATAAGTCCGTCGATACCGATCTCCGCGCAGGTGGAAATGAACCGCTCCGAGCCGTAGGAGAACACAACGTTCGCGTAGGTCATAAACACCATCGGAACGGTTACATCCTTACGCAGCTCACGCACAAGCGAGAAAACCTTGTCTGTTTTAACGCCACCCTTAAGCGCGCGGATGTTTGCCGCCTGTATAACAGGTCCTTCGGCTGTAGGGTCGGAAAAGGGGATGCCCAGCTCGATCAGGTCCGCGCCGTTAGCGACAGCTGCTCTGACAGTCGCCGCGGTGGTTTCCAAATCGGGATCGCCGCAGGTGATGAACGGGATAAACGCCTTGCCGTTCTCAAATGCCTTTTTGATATTACTCATGGATATCCTCCCCTCTGTAGCGCGCAATAGCCGCGCAGTCCTTGTCGCCTCTGCCGGAAACGGTAATTACAATAATCTTATCCTTATCCATAGCGGGAGCTATCTTGATAGCGTGAGCTACCGCGTGTGAGGATTCGATCGCCGGGATAATGCCCTCTGTTTTGGACAGGTATTCAAACGCCCGGACTGCCTCCTCGTCCGTGACGGCAACATACTCCGCTCTGCCGATGTCGTGCAGGTGAGCGTGCTCGGGACCTACTCCGGGGTAGTCAAGTCCTGCCGAGATGGAGTATACGGGCGCTATTTGACCGTCCTCATCCTGGCAAAAGTATGACTTCATGCCGTGGAAGATGCCGAGTCTGCCGGTGGAGATGGTCGCGGCGGTCTCAAAGGTGTCGATGCCTCTGCCTGCCGCTTCACAGCCTATAAGACGGACGCTGCTGTCGCCGATAAAGTGATAGAAGCTGCCGATAGCGTTTGAGCCGCCGCCTACGCACGCGATCACAGCGTCGGGCAGCCTGCCCTCTTTTTGCAGCATCTGTTCCTTGATCTCCTTGGAGATCACCGCCTGAAAATCACGCACGATGGTCGGGAACGGATGGGGACCCATTACAGAGCCGAGGCAGTAGTGGGTGTCGGCGATACGGGTAGTCCATTCGCGCATAGCCTCGCTTACCGCGTCCTTAAGGGTAGCGGTGCCGCTCTTTACGGGGACGACCTCCGAGCCGAGCAGACGCATGCGGTATACGTTCAGCGCCTGACGCTTGGTGTCCTCCTCACCCATAAACACCACACAGTCCAAGCCCATCAGGGCGGCTGCCGTGGCGGTGGCAACTCCGTGCTGACCTGCGCCTGTTTCGGCTATAAGTCGGGTCTTTCCCATCTTTTTTGCAAGCAGCGCCTGACCTAAAACATTGTTGATCTTGTGAGCGCCGGTGTGGTTCAAGTCCTCGCGTTTGAGGTATATCTTAGCGCCGCCGAGATCCTCGGTCATCTTTTTGGCGTAGTACAGCCTTGAAGGTCTGCCCGCGTAATCGTTGAACAGCTCGGACAGCTCACGGTTGAATTCAGGGTCGTTTTTATAGTGATCGTACGCTTCCTCCAGCTCGATAACGGCGTTCATCAGAGTTTCGGGGATATATTGACCGCCGTGTACGCCGAAGCGTCCTTTTTGATTTGTCATATTCAGGCTTCCTTTCTGACAGCGCTAACAAACGCTGTCATTTTTTCCGCGTCCTTGATGCCGTCTGTTTCAATACCCGTGCTTACGTCAACGGCGTAGGGTTTGAGGCTTGCCACCGCGTCGGCGGCGTTGTTCGGGTTTAGCCCTCCGGCAAGAAAATACGGTCTTTTTATGTCCTTAAGCAGAGTCCAGTCAAACGCCTTGCCGCTGCCCTTGCCGCCGTCAAGCAGGATGTAGTCGGCGGTGCTGCTTTCGGCGCGCTTAACGTCCTCGGCGCTGTTGATGATAAACGCCTTTATTATCGGCTTGTCGGTGATAGTGCGGAGCTTAGAGATATACTCCTCATCTTCGCTGCCGTGCAGCTGTACCATGTCGACTATGCCGAGGTTCATAAGCGCTCCGACCATATCAAGGTCGTCGTCGAGGAACACCCCTACCGCTTTTACGGCAGGGTCAAGCTTGCCTTTGAGCTCTGTCGCCTTAAGGTGAGAGACGCGGCGCTTGCTCTTTTGAGCAAACACAAAGCCGATGAAGTCGGGCTTGAGTTGATTTGCCGTTTCAATATCCTGCATGCGCGAAAGTCCGCACAGTTTTATCTTTGTCATGTTATACCCCTCAGTTCATTTAGTTTTTCTTTTTTATCGGGAGCCTTCATCAGCGCTTCGCCTATCAATACCGCGTCCACGCCGCTTTTTCTGAGCCTTTCGATATCTCCGGCAGTTTTTACGCCGCTTTCGGAAACAAAGATCACGTCCTGCGGAATGATCTCTCTAAGCCGCAGACTGTTTTCGGTGTCCACCGAAAAATCCTTTAGGTTTCGGTTGTTAACGCCGACTATACGCGCGCCGGCGTTCAGCGCTCTGCGAACCTCTGCTTCATCGTGCGCTTCAACCAGAGCCGACATGCCGAGTGTGTCACATATTTTTATGTATTCCGTAAGCTGCGCGTCGGTCAGAATAGCGACTATAAGCAGCACAGCCGACGCGCCCAAAAGCTTGGCTTCGTATATCATGTACTCGTCCACGGTAAAGTCCTTGCGCAGACAGGGCACGGATACGCTATGCGCTATTTCTTTTAGGTAATCTCCGCTGCCGAGGAACCACTTTGGTTCTGTCAGCACAGATATGCAGTCCGCGCCTGCCGCTTCATAGTCCTTTGCTATTTGCAGATAGGGGAAGTCGGGAGCTATCAGACCCTTTGAGGGCGACGCTTTTTTGCATTCGCAGATAAAGGCGATATCGGGCTTTTTCAATGCGTTTTCAAAGGAAAAGTTGCCCTTTGGCAGCGCGAAAGCTTTAGCTTTTATTTCTTCAACGGAATTATTTTTCTTTGCCTCAGCCACCCGATGACGGGCGTGCTCGGCAAGTTGATCTAAAATATTCATTTCTTACGCCTCGGCACGGTTGCTGACCTCGATCAGCTTTTCAAGTGTTTCAAGCGCCTTGCCGGAGTCGATCAGCTCGGAAGCGAGCTTTATGCCGTCCTTCATGCTGTCAGCCTTTCCGCCGATATACAGTGCCGCGCCTGCGTTAAGAAGAGTCGCGTTGCGCTTGTGACCCTGCTTGCCGGAGAGGATGTCGCGCGTGATCTGAGCGTTCTCGGAGGGAGTGCCGCCCTTGAGGTCGTCTTTGGCGCAGCGTTCAAAGCCGAAATCCTCGGGCTTGATCACATAGGACTTGAACCAACCGTCCTTTATCTCACAGATCTTTGTCGGTGCGCTTAGTGAGATCTCGTCGAGCTTGTCGGTGCCGTAAACGACCATTCCGCGCTTGACGCCGAGGTTGATCAGAACCTGAGCCAGCGGCTCGACCAGATATTCGTCATATACGCCGAGCAGCTGCATGGACGGCGAGGCAGGGTTTGTAAGCGGTCCGAGGATGTTGAACACCGTGCGGAAACCGAGCTCGCGGCGAATGGCTCCGACGTATCTCATGGAGCTGTGGTATTTTTGAGCAAAGAAGAAGCACATGCCGACCTCGTTCAACAGCTCTATGCAGCGTTCGGGGCTCTGGTTGATGTTCACGCCGAGGGCTTCCAGACAATCCGCCGTTCCGCTGCTGGATGACGCCGCGCGGTTGCCGTGCTTTGAAACCTTCATTCCGCCTGCTGCCGCGATCAAAGCGGAGGTGGTCGAAATATTGAAGCTCTGCGCGTTGTCGCCGCCTGTGCCGACGATCTCAAAAACATCCATGTCGGTTTCTACCTTTGTGGCGTGGTCGCGCATGGCAGCGGCACAGCCTGCGATCTCGTCGGTGGTTTCCGCCTTTGCGCTCTTGGTTGACAGCGCGGATAAAAACGCCGCGTTTTGAGTGGGAGTAGTTTCGCCGCTCATTATCTCGTTCATTACGGCGTATGCCTCGCTGTAGCTAAGATCCTCTTTGTTTACGATTTTAACGATTGCTTCCTTGATCATAGTTTTCTTCCTCTCTGTAACCCTTTTATATAGTTTTTAAGCATTGTTTTTCCGTCCGGCGTCATTATGGATTCGGGATGGAACTGTACGCCGAAAACCGGATATTCTCTGTGTTGAACCGCCATTACCTCTCCGTCGTCAGTTTCCGCTGTCACTTGCAGGCAGTCCGGGATAGTGCTTGCGTCGGCGGCAAGCGAATGATAACGCGCAACCGGCGCATGCTCCGGGCAACCGCAAAACAGAGGACATTCAGGCACAAAGCTGACCTTGCTTTGCTTGCCGTGCATAAGCTGCTTTGCATAGGTCACGGTCGCGCCGTAAGCCGCGCATATCGCCTGATGGCCGAGGCAAACTCCCAAAATCGGGATCTCCGCTCCGAGTTTTTGAACGACTTCTATGATAACGCCGGCGTCCTCGGGTCTTCCGGGACCCGGCGAAAGGATGATCCGGTCGGGCTCCAGCTTGCGGATCTCCTCAACCGTCAGCTCGTCGTTGCGTATGACTTTGATGTCAGGCTCTATCTCACCGATGTATTGGTAGAGGTTATATGAAAAACTGTCGTAGTTGTCAATCAGTAGTACCATCATTCTGCCTCCTGCGCAAGCTGCAGCGCCTTAAGCGAGGCGCGTGCCTTGTTAAGACATTCCTCAAATTCCTTGTCGGGGTCGGAATCCGCAACGATCCCGGCGCCGCTCCTTACAAACACCTTGCCGTTCTTTTTGTACGCGATACGAATGGCTATGCAGGTGTCCATGTTTCCTGTAAAGTCGATATAACCGATAGCTCCGCCGTAGATGCCGCGCTTGTTGTTTTCAAGCTCGCCTATAAGCTGACACGCGCGTATTTTGGGAGCTCCGGACAGTGTGCCGGCAGGGAGGACAGCCTCGATAGCGTCGAGCGCGTCTTTGTCGTCGCGGATCTCTCCGCGTACCGTGGAGCCGATGTGCATAACGTGCGAAAAACGCTCAACAGAGTGAAGCTTTTCAACCTCTACCGTGCCGAATTTGCTTATCTTTCCAAGGTCGTTGCGCCCTAAATCGACCAGCATATTATGCTCGGCAAGCTCTTTTTCGTCAGCCAAAAGCTCACGCTCCAGCTCCTCGTCCTCGCGTTCCGTCTTGCCGCGCGGTCGGGTGCCGGCCAACGGAAAGGTGTGAAGGATACCGTCCTCCAGCTTTACCAGAGTTTCGGGCGAGGCTCCGGCTACCTCAACATCCGTACCGGAAAAATAGAACATATACGGCGATGGATTGATTGTTCTCAGCACGCGGTAGGTGTTAAGCAGGCTTCCCTCAAACGGCGCGCTCAGGCGGTTGGACAGTACGATCTGAAAGATATCGCCCTCAAATATATGCCTTTTTGCGCGCTCGACCATATCGCAGTATTGTTTTCTGTCAAACAGAGCGGTCACCTCGCCGGTCAGCTTTCCGGCAGGCTCTGCTTTTTTTACACCGTTTTTAAGCAGATCAACAAGCTGTTTGAGCTCCGAGCAAGCCTTGTTGTAGCCGACCTCGATATCGCCGAGCTTCATGTTTACGATAAGTATGATTTTTTGTCTTACGTTGTCAAAGGCGATGACCTTGTCAAACAGCATCAGGTCAACGTCCTTGAATTCCTCGCTGTCCTCGACCCTGCAGCGTACCCGCGGCTCGTTGTAGCCCAGGTAATCGTATGAAAAGTACCCGACCAAGCCGCCGGTAAAGGGGGGAAGCTCATCAAAACGCGGGCTTTTATACTTTGACAAAATCTGCCGCAGATACGCGGAGGGATCATCGGTTTTTATTTCAACGTCGCCCGCCTTCATAAAGCCGTCAATGCAGGTGATCTCCATTTTGGGGTCAAAGCCTAAAAAGGTGTAGCGACCCCATCGGTCATTTGCCTGCGCGGATTCAAGCATGTAGCAGTGGGTAGAAACCGACTTTAAGATCCGCATGGTTTCGATCGGAGTTGTAAAGTCCGACAGTATCTCGCAGCTGAGCGGCAGAACATCATAATCACCCTTTGCCGCGATCTCCTTTGCGGCTTCAAGCGATGGAAAGACCTTCATATGTATACCTCCTGACAAAATAAAAAAGTCCTTAACAGAATACAAGAATCTGTTAAGGACGAATAAACAAATTATCCGCGGTGCCACCTTAATTCACGGTTGCCCGTGCGCTTAGCAGGATACCAACATATCCCCGGCAAATGACGTCTGCCTGCAACGTCGCAGAATACTCCGGGAAGCTCCCGTTTGACTGCGCCCTCAGCGGTCCATTTGACAACTTGTTTCTCACCCGGCTCTCAGCGCCGCGGGCTCTCTGTAGAGGCATCATTGCCGTTATCTCCGCTTCAACGGTTTAAATAGTTAGTATATGAAATTATCTGGATTATATCATGCCAAAAGGGTTTTGTCAATAGAAAATTCAGAATTGTTTTTTCATTAGTCTTAAATCATATAAAACCACGCTTCATCCAATTCTATCTCCTTGCGCTCCACGGGATGTTTGGAGTCGTAGTTGTACGTCAGCTCCTGACTTTTTACGCTTACCCTTGCGCCCTCGGGAACAGAGCTTGTTATGAAGGCGTTGCCGCCGATGACGACATTTTTTCCGATAACCGTGTCGCCGCCCAGAATAGACGCGCCGGAGTAGATAGTTACGTTGTCATGAATGGTCGGGTGGCGCTTTTTGCCGCGCAGGTTCTGACCGCCTCTTGTGGACAGCGCGCCGAGGGTGACGCCCTGATATATCTTTACGTTGTTGCCTATGACGGTCGTTTCGCCGATAACTATGCCCGTGCCGTGGTCAATAAAGAAGTATTTGCCGATTGTCGTGCCGGGGTGGATGTCTATCCCCGTCAGGCTGTGGGCGTGCTCGGTCATAATGCGCGGAATCAGCGGCACGCCGAGCAAAAACAGCTCATGCGCAATTCGTGCGGTAAAAATAGCGTATAAGCCGGGATAGGTGCAGATGATCTCGTCCTTGTTATAGGCGGCGGGGTCTCCGTCATAAAAAGCCTGGATATCGGTCTCGATATACTCGCGTATTTTCGGGAGCTTGTCGAGGAATTCAAAGGTTATCCGTTCGGACTCACCGGCGATAGTACCGTCGTCTGCGTCACGATATTCCGGAGCGTATTTCAGCACTATAGCCGTCTGCTTTTTCAGGTTGTAAATGATATCCTCAAGCAGAATGGAAATGTTATTTTTGACCGTATAGGTGCGGTAGTTGCTGTTGCGGTGATAGCCGGGATAGATGACGATTTTCAGCTTTTCAAGAATGTCGATAATGATGTCCCTGTCGGGATAGGCAAACATCTTGATCTCGTCAATGACCCTGCCCTTGCCGTAGTCTTCCATCAGCTTGTCGGTCAGCCCGGTTATTTTGGATTGTATATCAGCCATGAAAACGTTCCTTTCTCAGCTTCCCAGCCGAATCATCTCGTCAATGCATTTTCTTGCTTTTGTGATCGTGTCGCCGTCGAGCAGAATCTCCTCGCCGCTTTTGCCGGCAACGCAGTTGTAAAGGTCTATAAGCGTAGTTGACTTCATATTGGGACAAATCAGCTTTTGCGTCAGGTAATAGAACCGCTTGTCGGGGCATTGATACTGCAAATGCTCCTGTATACTTATTTCTGTGCCGATGATAAACTCTTTTTTATCCGACTGAACGGCGTATTTCATAATGCCCGAGGTTGAGCCGATATAGTCCGCCAAGTCGCAGACAGCAGGCGTACATTCGGGATGAACGAGCAGCTCTGCTCCGGGGTGGAGCGCTTTTGCCTTTTTAACATCATCCGCGTTGACGCAGGCGTGGATGGGACAGCCGCCGGAAACGAGCTTGAACTCCTTTTCGGGTATTTGCGCAGCTACATAAGCGCCGAGGTTGCAGTCCGGGATAAAGAGGATTTTGTCATTATTTATCTTACGGCAGATCTCAACAGCCGACGACGAGGTGACGCAAACGTCGCAGACGGTTTTTAAGTCGGCAGTGGTGTTGATGTAAGCAACGACCGTGTAACCGGGCAGGCGCTCCTTCATCTGTTCCACCAGTTCTCTGTCCATTTGGTCTGCCATGGAACAGCCTGCGTCGGGATTTGGCAAAAACACGCGCTTATCGGGAGAGAGCAGCTTGCAGGTTTCCGCCATAAAGCGCACGCCGCTCATTACTATGTTTTGATTGCTCACCTTGGAAGCGTCAACGCTGAGCTTGTAGCTGTCGCCTGTAAAATCGGCAACCTCCAAAATCTCCTTTGCCTGATAGCTGTGAGCAAGAATACAAACGTCCTTTTCCTTTTTAAGACGGATGATTTCGTTTTGAATGTCAATTATGTTCATACTGTTATCCTTTACAGATTTGCGAAGATTTGATACAGCAGTTTCATTTCTTCCTCGCTGTGAATATATTCATGATGATGCTCGGTTCCGGCTTTGATCAGTTTTCCCTTGCAAAACGCAAGCAGTTGTCCGAACGGAGCCGGCTGCCAGTTTTCTTCATTGAGCGGCAGGGTAGACAGCAGCGCCGCGCCGCTTTTTTCCAAATAATGCAACGTGCCCTTGCAGTTGGTGTGGGCATACAAATACTTGCCGTCGGTGAACAGCAGGTTGAGCTTGTTGCCCTTTGACATATCGCAGATGATCGCATCAAGCATAGCAAAGCGTTCCTCAAACCTGAGTGTTGCGCCGTTTTGACGCGTAGCCTCGTTTATACTGTCGAGCAGATACAGAAAAACGCGCTCGCTGTCGGTGTCGCCCTTCTGCGTTTTCAAATACGGGTTAAGCGCCGGATAATCAAAAATAGTGCCGTTGTGGATCAGCGTCCAGTGCCGACCCGTGCAGTCTTTGCCGGTGAACGGATGGCAGTTTTTGTACTCAACATTGCCTATGGTAGCGTAGCGTATATGGGCGAGCAGGAGCCTTTCCGTGACGGGCTGCGAAAGCCTTTCGCGCAGATAGTTGCTTTTGGACGCCTTGACGCTTTCCTTTTCTATCTGCGCGCTGTGCCGCGACGCACATGCCAAGCCCCAACCGTGAGGGTGATAGTCGCTGCGGCGGTAAAAGGCTTTGAGATAGTCGTTGGCGTAAAATTCATTTTGGGCGGAAATACCGAACAACTCACACACCGGACTCACCTCTTTGATATGCGCGTGCCAGCGCCAAGCCCTTTGCCATGTAATCCTCGCTGAATTTGCGGCTGACGATCTCGGCGTAGCTGTTGCCGTCGATAAGCTTGTTGAGCTGATATTCAACGGTATTAAGATAATTCGGAAAATACTGCCCGGCAAAGCTTTTGATTTCTTCAAGAGCTTTCTTGGCTCTCCGCTTTATTTCCGTATTTCCGAAAACGGCGGCAGCTTTTACGTCCGCAATTGCCTTTCTCTGGGTTTCTTCGTCAAAGTCGAAGTCCGTCAGGCTGCAAAGCCAAAGCAGGATCAGATGAAAAAAGCGGATATCCTCAGTAAAAATACCTGTGCGCGTCAGAGGATTTACGTCAAGAACGCGCAGTTCAAGGTGATTTACGCCGTTTTGATACAGCATTTCCAAGCTGTTTGCGCCGCGCGGCTTGAGCCTGACCGGATAATACAGCTCGGACGCGGCTTTTAGTTTATCTTTTAGGATATAGCGTCCAATGCTTCCTACGTATTTTTTTAGATTTGAATAGTCGAGAATAGGCGTAAAGTCGTTCCAGTAGCCGTGTTCTGAGCAGCGTATGGATGAGTAGACGTTGCTTTTGATTTTGAGTGACGCGTCCGCAACGGGACTTGCGGCGGTCAGGAAAACCGCCAGCCACGCGTACTGTGTCAGGCGTTTTGCAAGGCGCAGATAAAAATCATTTTTAAACTTCGTATACACCGCCTCGCCGCTTTCCTCAAAAGCGGCTTGGAGCAGGCTCTCGGTAAAGGAAATGTTCAGGTGAATACCGGAAAAGAGCATTTTTGTTTTGCCGTATTTTTCCGCAAGATAGTGACGGTATTCGGACTTGTCGCGCTGGCTGCCGTAGAATTCGGCTATCGGTATTTCGTCCTCAGAGTCAAAGCGAGGAGGATTTGAAAATGCCCAGAGCAGCTCGTTGTTCCCGATCAGCTTCGAGTCGATCTCGTCGAGCAGGTTGCCGAGCTGAAGGTTTACCTCGTCGGGGTCGGTAAATACGCCGCCTATCATCTCTACCTGATTTTCGCAGAAATCGCGTGTTATGTACGGCTTGCCGTCAAACGGGTGTTTTGTCTGCGCAAGCCTGCCGTCGGAGGTAAGGCGAAGGCTCTCGCGTTCAACGCCGAACTCCGCCGTTCGCGCAAGGCGGTTGATATGTGAATTGCTTAGGTCGAGAAGCATTGCGTTCCCTCCAAACATCGAAAATGTCATATTTGCTACTGACATAGTAGGTTAATTATATAACATAGGGTACTGTCTGTCAATAAGTATGAAACAAAAAGCCGGCGCGTTTTAAGTAAACTGCGCCGGCAGAATATATGTCAAGCAGGTTATACTGCGCTAAAGCCGTTTTCCAAATCGGCGATGATGTCATCGATGTGCTCTGTTCCGATGGACAGGCGGATGGTGTTTTGGTGAATGCCCGCCGCTTCCAGCTCCTCGTCGGTGAGCTGGGAGTGGGTGGTGGTGGCAGGGTGGATAACAAGAGACTTAACGTCCGCTACGTTTGCGAGGAGCGAGAAGATTTTCAGCCCGTCGATAAAGCGGAAGGCTTCCTCCTTGCCGCCCTTGATGTCAAAGGTAAAGATGGAGCCGCCGCCGTTGGGGAAATACTTTTTGTACAGCTTGTGGTCGGGGTGTTCGTGCAGCGAGGGATGATATACGTTCTCTACCAGCGGATGGTTTTTCAGGAATTTTATGACCTTCTTTGTGTTCTCGACGTGGCGCTCGAGTCTGAGCGAGAGGGTCTCGGTTCCCTGCAGAAGCAGGAAAGCGGCAAAGGGAGAAATGCAGGAGCCTGTGTCTCTGAGCAGGATAGCGCGGATGTAGGTGGCAAACGCCGCCTTGCCTGCCGCTTCGGTGAACTTTACGCCGTGATAGCTGGGGTTGGGTTCGGAGATCCACGGATATCTGCCCGACGCTGCCCAGTCAAAGGTGCCGCCGTCTACGATAACGCCGCCGAGGGTGATGCCGTGACCGCCGATGAATTTAGTCGCTGAGTGAACGACGATGTCTGCGCCGTGTTCGATCGGTCTGATAAGATACGGAGTGCCGAAGGTGTTGTCAATAACGAGCGGAAGTCCGTGTGCGTGAGCGATCTCGGCGAGCGTGTCAATGTCGGGGATATCGCTGTTGGGGTTGCCGAGAGTCTCGATGTAGATAGCCTTGGTGTTGGGCTGAATCGCCGCCTTGACCTCATCGAGGTTGTGAATGTCAACGAAGGTGGTGTCAATGCCGTAAAGCG